>CAYTYD010000127.1:0-3589 GCA_964441555.1 uncultured Phycisphaeraceae bacterium
ACCAGGTGCATGGCGCGAGGCAGCACATATCGCCCGGCCAGGATGAGCACGGTGATGCCGCCCACACCGATGCCGCCTGAGCGCAGAATGTCGAGCAGCGTCGTCGAGCTCTTGACCGTGTTCTCCACATCCCCATCCGCCTGCGCCCATCGCGCGATCGCAGGCAAGAGCGCGAGAGCCACCACCGACAACAGATCCTGCACAATCGAGATCCCGATGCACAATCGCCCGATCATCGCCTTGATCTCGCGCCGCTCCTGCAAGATCCGCAAGAGAAGCGCAGTCGAAGACATCGCAAACGCAAGTCCGATCGCCACCGCTTGCGGCAGTGACGCATCAAACGCCAGTCCGATGGGCGTGCTGCCGGCAATGAAGACAATTGTCGACACCGCACCGACGGCCAGAATCGGCAGCATCCCGCGGCGGATCGCCTCGACTTCCAGTTGCAACCCGATGGCAAACATCAGCAGGATCGTGGCCAGATGCGTGATCTGCTCAATGCTGTCGGCATCCCGCACGATCCCCAGCACAGGTCCGACCAGAAACCCGGCCAGCAGAAAGCCGGGAATCGCTTCCAATTTCAATCGACGAAACAGTGTGGCCACCAGCGCTGCCGTCGCTGTCAAAGCCAGCAAGGAAATCGCCAGTGGCGCAGAGGTCGCATCCGCGCCAGTTGCCCCTGCCGCGACATCAGAAACCATCATGGCCTCTCCCCTCACGAGCATGTCGTTCGCCATGCGCCTCGCCCCAGCGCTTCATGTGAACCGCCACGAGCGACAGATCCGCAGGGGTTACCCCTTCAAGACGACCCGCCTGGCCAAACGTATCGGGACGGAAACGCAGCAGCGCATTGCGGGCCTCGTTGCGCAAACCCGAAATCGCGTTGTAGTCGATCGCGTGAGGCAGGCGCCGCGATTCCATCTCATGTGTCCGCCGCACATGCGCCTGTTCGCGCCGAACATACGACTCATAGCGCAGGTCAGCATGCACCGTGACCCAGACCGAACGCGCGATGCCGTGAATGTCCGGAGTGGAGGCCGCCCACGAATGAAACTCATCCAGCGAGATATCGATGCCGCGAAGCGCATCTGCCGCGGAGCGGCCCTGCACGCGATGATGATCGGCCCAGGTAAGCAGGTCTTCGATGGCGGTGCAGCGCGCGCGAAAGTGGGCATGCCGCAGGCGACCCAATTCGGTGGTGTTCAAGAGGCCCAGTTCGGCGGCGATGGGTGTCAGTCGGTCCGCCGCGTTATCAGCTCGCAACAGCAGGCGATGCTCAGCGCGGCTGGTGAACATCCGGTACGGCTCGCGCGGAGTCTTGGTCACCAGATCATCCATCAACACGCCGATGTACGCGGCGTGTCGAGGCAGGATCCACTCGGATTGATCTTGCGTGTGCCGCACCGCGTTCACACCGGCAATCAGGCCCTGCGCAGCGGCTTCCTCGTAGCCACTGGTGCCGTTGATCTGGCCAGCAAGAAAGAGACCGGAAATCAGCTTGGTCTCACCGGTGGCGTGAATCTGGTGGGGTGGCACCATGTCATACTCGACGGCGTAACCGAAGCGATAGATCTCGGCGTGTGCACAACCGGGAAGTGCGCGGACAATCTCCGTCTGCACATCGGCGGGAAGACTGGTGGAGATGCCGTTGCAGTAGATCCAGTCGTCGGTCAGCGATTCGGGCTCAAGGTAGATGTGATGCGCAGAACGATCGGCGAAGCGCACGACCTTGTCTTCGATGCTGGGGCAATAGCGCGGGCCGGCAGATTCGATCTGGCCCGAATACATCGGCGCACGATGCAGATTGGCGCGGATCAATTCGTGCACATCATGGGCGGTGTGGGTTTCGCGACAATCCACCTGCGGGAGTACAGGAAACCCGGCGAGGGATGGAGCGACACGGTGCTGGTCGGCGGATGTCGCAGCGCTCAAATCCGGATGCAGCGCGGAGAGATCAGAGAATGGAGTCGGATGCTCATCGCCGTACTGCGGTTTGAGATCATCCCAGCGAATGGTGGAACGCTTCAGCCGCGGAGGGGTGCCGGTCTTGAGGCGGCCAAGCTCAAACCCGTGGGCTTTGAGCCAATCAGAAATGCCCAACGCGGGAGACTCACCGAAACGACCGCCGGGAGTCTTGGACTCGCCGGTGTGCATCAGCCCACGCATGAAGGTGCCGGTGGTGAGAACGACCGCGCGGGTGGTCAGATGCCGCGGGGTGCCATCGGGCTGCTGAATCGTGACACCGGTGACGCTGGGCAGCGACGAGGTGTTCTCGGTCGCGATGGCGATGACTTGGCCGGCGAGAATGCGAATCTCCGGTCGCGAATCGATCAGCGCCTGCACTGCGCGTGCGTACGCGTGCTTGTCGCACTGGGCGCGGGGGCCGTGAACGGCGGGGCCTTTGCTGGTATTCAAGACGCGAAACTGGATTCCGGTGGCATCGGTGGCGAGCCCCATGATGCCGCCAAGGGCATCGATCTCGCGGACGAGTTGGCCCTTGGCCAGGCCGCCGATGGCGGGATTGCACGACATCACACCGATCTTGGAGGGATCGAGCGTGACCAGAGCGACGGAGCCGGGCGTGCCTATGAGATTGGCAGCGGCCCACGCGGCTTCGACCCCGGCGTGACCACCTCCGATGACGACGATGTCAAAGCAATCGGCCTGCACTCTCTCAAGTGTAGAGGACTAGCGGTCGAGTTCCGCCGCGACGACGTTGATCGAGCCGATTACGGCGACGATGTCGGAGAGCATGTGCCCTTCGCACATCTTGCTGATGACCTGATAGTTGATGAAGCAGGGAGGGCGGGTTTTGGCGCGGAAGGAGCGCGGGCCACCATCGCTGACGAGGTAGTAGCCGAGCTGGCCGTTGGCGGTTTCCTGGCAGGAATAGACCTCGGCAATCGGGGGCTTCCAACCACGATTGGACATGATGATCTCAAAGTGCTGGATGAGCCCTTCGATGGAGCCGTAGACGTCCTTCTTGTCGGGCTTGACGACCTTGCTATCGGCGAAGGTGTCGATGGGTCCGCCGGGAATGTTGTCGATGAGCTGGCGGATGATGGAGAGGGACTGCTTGATCTCTTCGCAGCGGACGCGATAGCGAGCGAGGGCATCGCCCTCGGTAGAGATGGGGACCTGGAACTGCACGGCGGGCGCGCCCTGGCCGTCCCAATTGTCCTTGTAGCAGAGGTATGGCTCATCCTTACGAACGTCGCGGCGCACGCCACTGGCGCGGGCCATGGGTCCGGTGAGGGACCAGGCGATGGCCTCTTCCTGGGTCATCACGCCGATGCCCTGGACGCGATCGATGAAAATGCGGTTGCGGTTCAGGAGACCTTCGAGGTCTTCCATGGCGCGAGGAACCTCGTTGTTGATGAGGTTTTTCACCATCACCTTGAAGGTTTCCTCATCGGGAAGTTCCTGCATCAGGCCGCCGACGCGGGTCCAATCGGGGTGGAAGCGCTGGCCGGAGATGTAATCGACGAGGTCGTAAATCTTCTCACGGACATTGAAGGCGTAGATGAAGCCGGTGAAGGCGTTGAGGTCGAGGCCTCCGCCGCCATCACCGAAGCTCTGCAACTCAATC
>CAYTYD010000127.1:3599-8648 GCA_964441555.1 uncultured Phycisphaeraceae bacterium
GTTTGTGATTCTGGATGCGGGCGACTTCGGACATGATGGTGCGGAGCAACTTGCAGCGGGTAGTGATGTCGATGCCGAAGAGTTTTTCGACCGCGCCGTGCCAGGCGATGTCGTTGGCGATCGGAGAGAGATAGTCCATGCGGCTGACGATGGTGACGTACTGGTTGTAGTCCAGGTGCTCGGCGAGCTTTTCAAAGCCGGAGTGGAGGTAGCCGATGTGGGGAGTGCAGCGAGCGATGCGCTCGCCATCGAGTTCGAGGACGAGGCGAAGCGTGGTGTGGGTGGCGGGGTGCTGGGGACCGAAATTCAGGACCCAGCGATCACCAGTGTCGACGTGGTCTTTGATGTAGTCGGTTTTCTCGATATCGACATCGAAACCTTCATGTGGCTTGATCGTGTACGGCACGCAGACGCTCCGAATCGCGCAGGTGCAAGAGGCACCTGCGGTGGTGGATGGAATTCAGCCGTCGAGTGTATCCGGCATGAGCTGAGTGTGCGGCCCATGTCAGGGTGTGTGCGGGGTGTCGGAAGCGTGAGGAAGGTTGTGAGGGAAGGAGAACCCCGGTACGCTTGGAGCAGATGCGGATATGCCTGATTTCCACGGAGTTTGCACCGTTTCACGGTTGGGGAGCCGGCACTTATGCCTCGTTGATGAGCAAGGCGTTGGCCGAGGCGAGACATGAGGTGCACGTTTTGACGTGGGATCGGCAGATCCTGGAGAAGGCGGCAGCGCTGCGGCCTGGTGTGCAGTTTCACGCGATTGAGTGGGATCGAGAGCCAACGGGACTGGCGGGCTATCCATCGCACCCGGTGCGGCACGCGATGGGGGTGTATGACACGCTGCGCGAACTGCATCAGCGGCATCGATTTGAATACATCGAGTATCCGGACTTCGGAGGCGAAGGTCACTTTGTGGGCCGGGCGCGACGGACGCTGGGGGAATTTTCCGATGCGATGATCGGGGTGCGGCTGCATGCCTCGGTCGAATGGCTGATGCAATTGAATCGCACGGAGCGCGTGGGGAAGGACTGGGTCTTTAACCGCCACATTGAGGCGCAGGCGATCCGCGATGCGGATGTGGCGATTGCGCCCTCGCGGGCGATGATCGATGTGGTGAAGAGGCAACTGGGTGCAAATCTGGGAGCGCCGACCAATCGACCGGGGCGTGTGATCCGGGTGGTGCACAATCCGTTTGATGCCTCACTGCTGGGTGAGCCCAGCGGAACGAATTGCTTGGATCAGAAGACGCCCTTGCTTTTGTGCGTGGGACGGATCGCCCATCAGAAGGGGACGCACATCTTTGTGCAGGCGGTGTGCCGCCTGCTGGATGCAGGACGTGATGTGCAGGCGCGGATCATGGGTGGCGACACTCCGACGGGGCCGCTGGGTTCGTCGATGCTGGCGACGCTGCGAGAGATGATCCCGGCGCGGCATGCAGCGCGGTTTGAAATCCGCGACGACCAACACGCCCGGCACGTGCTGCTGGAACAAATCCGCGAAGCGACGGTGTGTGTGTATCCGTCGTTGTGGGAGAACTTTCCTTACGCGTGCGCCGAGGCGATGGCGAGTGGCGCGACGGTGTTGGGATCGGATGGCGGCGGCATTCCGGAGATGATCGAGAATGGTGTGAGCGGGATGCTGTTTCGATCAGAAGATGCCGCGGATTGTGCGGAGAAACTGGCCCGGCTGTTGGATGATCCGGGGCTGGCCAAGCGGCTGGCGAAAGCCGCGCCTGCGCGGATTGAACAGCTGTGTAACCCGGCGCGGGCTGTGCAAGAGACGCTGGAGGCGGTGGAGCAATCCAGAAGAAGTGTGGAACAGGGGTTGCGCCCCTCGCGAGTGACCTCGCTGCTGCCGCCGCGAGACGCGTCGGTGGTGATCGTGGTGAGTGAGCAGACGCAGGAAGAGCAACTGGAGGCGTCGCTGGAGAGTGTGCTGAAGCAGAGCGCTGCGCCACGCGAAGTGATTTTGGCGTTGCCAGCGCGGGCGAATGCGACGATCATGGAGTGTGCCGCGAGGTTGGCCCGGGACGTGAGGCAAGGGATTGGTGTGCAGTGCGTGAGCGCGGAGGGGAAGAGTCCGGGATCGGTACGGAACGCGGGAATCAGCGCGACGGATTCGCGGCTGGTGCTGATGGTGTCGGCAGGAGACACACTGGATGCGCGGTTGCTGGGCACCTTGACTGATGCGCTGGCCACGGAACCGAGCGCATCGTTTGCCACTTCTCTGACGAGCTATGAACGTGTGGCTGCGGAGCCGGATGGAGTTCGAACGCAGCATTCGGTGGGAATCTGGATCGGCGTTGATCGTGATGCCTTGCCGGTGATGAATTGCGCGGGACCAGCAACAGCGCTTTTCGTGCGCGACCATGTGCTCGCGGCAGGAGGGTTTGACGAGACATTGCCCGCGATGGAGACGTGGGAGCTGTACTGCTCACTGGCGCAGCGGGGCGGAACCGGGGTGATCGTGCCCACATTCATGGTGCACTCGATGATGAGTGAACCGATCGACCCGATCGTGCACGATGCGATTCGGGATGCGATCAATTGGAGACATCCGACCCTCTCGACCCATCCGGGTTGGACGATCCGACTGATGCAGTGCGATCGGTATAGCCCGGACGTGGTGCCGTATGACGTGATACGGGAGAATTTGCGATATCGGCTGGCGGACAAGGCGAATGTGATGCTGAAGTCGCTGGGGATTCAGAAGTTCTTCAAGCGGATCGTGATGAAATCAGAAGAGCGGGCGGGGAAGCAGTTGTGAGCGCGAAGCGACAGAGCGGCTCAGCGTCCACAATGCGCAAAGGAGGCAACAGATTGGCACGCCTCGGAAAGCCGGGGAGTGCGACTGAGTGGAGTGCCGCGCAAGCTGGATTGATGGCGATACATCTGTTGACGGATTTAGCATTGACGCGGTGGCCACGTCGCAGGGAAGCGATTGCGCAGGCGTTTGCGAGCAGCGAAAAGGCGCTTGGCCAAGATGGATTGGCGGGGCAGTACGCGGAGCACTTTGAGCAGTACGCGCGAACGAATGACAGTGGCAGCATTGGTGCAGCGAGCAGTTTCATATCGATGATGTACGAGAACGCACTTGGTTGTTTAGCAGAGATTGAAACCACAAAGGGTACAACCAAGCGCACTCGTCAGGGGTCGTTCTACACGCCCGACGCGTTGGTGTATCACTTGGTGGAATGCACGGTTGGGAAGAGAAGATCAAAGGCGATGCCGAAGATCTGTGACTCAGCGTGCGGCACGGGGAACTTTCTGGTGTTGGCGGGGAGTGCGCTGGGAGAGAGCCGCAGCGCGTGGCAGTCGCTGTATGGTGTGGATATTGATCTGGCGGCGGTGCTGATCTGCCGCTGGCGCATCTGGATTGCATCGGGATGTGACCCGTTGGTGTGGAAGCACGTGTGCCGCGCGATCTGCGTAGGAGATTCGCTGGGAGGACCGCCACCGGCGCTGGAAGGGACTGCGCTGCGGGCGTGGCAACGGCAGGCACCAAAGGGGTCCAAGGGCGGGCACGATTGGCGGCGAACGCCTGCGCTGTTGCGAGGGAAAGCGTGGCGCGGGTTTGACATCATGCTGGGAAATCCGCCCTTTCTCAGCCAGCTTTCGACATCAACGACTCATGATGCAGCGCGGCAGAAATGGCTGAAGTATCGATATGCGGGATTGGTGGCGCCGTATACGGACGCGGCGGCGATTTTCCTGGCACATGCGATTGAGCATCTGGCACCGGGAGGACAATTGGGCCTGGTGTTGCCATCGAGCGTGCTGGCGACGCGGGATTGTGGAGAGGTGCGGAAGTATGCCGCGGAGAGGATGGCGATTCGGTCGGTGTGGGTGAACGGGGCGAAGGCGTTTTATGGTGTGAACGTGTTGACGTGCGCTGTGGTGGCGGAGCGGCAGGACTTGGAGGGATCGCGGGCAGAGCGGATCACTGTGTTTGCGGGGCCTGAGCGCGAGATCGGTGAGACGATCAGGATGTCGCGGAGAGAATTGGCTGGGTTGCCATCGTGGAGCATCTTCACACGGACACTCTCGGGATTGCCTGCGATTCATGTTTCGAGAAAGAGGACACTGGGGAGCATCGCGGCGGCGACGGCGGACTTTCGCGATCAGTATTACGGCTTGCGCGGGCACATCGCGGAATGGCGCGATGGGATGGAAGGAACGCATGCGCCGCTGGTGACTTCCGGCTTGATTGACATGGGAAGGTGCGCTTGGGGAAGTCGCAGCACGAGGATTCTGAAGGCGGTATGGAACGCGCCCGCGGCGAATATGGAATCGCTGCGAAGGGAGACGACCTTGGGCGCGTGGATGGAGAGTCGGCGTGTCCCCAAGGTGTTGCTGGCGACCCAAACGCGGGTGTTGGAGCCATGGGTGGATGTTTCGGGAAGCACGCTGCCGTGCGTGCCGGTGATCACCATCGTGCCGCGGGATGCGGGGGATGAGGAGATGTTGTGGGTGATCGGGGGGGTGCTGGCTTCGCCGGTGGTTTCAGCGCTGGCTCGGATGGAGACTGGTGGGGCCGCGCTTTCGGCGGAGGCGATCAAACTGAGTGCAAAGCAGTGCCTGGATTTGCCGTTGCCGGATCGCAAGTGGTGGAAGGGAATCGCGGCGGGGTTTATGAGCATCAGCGCGGGGGATGCGGCGGCGGAGGATGTGAAGAAGTTTGGATTGGGAGTGATGGAGGCGTTTGGTGTGAAGGGCGTGGAGAGGGAGCGGGTGATGAAGTGGTGGTTTGATGCGGCGATTCGGTCGCGGTTTGGCGTGGAAGGGGTAGTTGGGGTGATTGGTGGCGGGAAGAAGGGGGAGATGAAACGGGGCGGCGGGAAACCCTAAACTGTGGGACTGGACCTCAGCGCGCGCTGAACCAGCGAACCCAAGTGGAGTTTCCGCATGTTGCCGACACCTCGAACGATTCTTCTGATGACTGGGCTTGCCGCGATATTGAGCGTGGCCGCGTGCGAGAGCACGAAAAAGGGGGAGACGCAGGCGGCGGCGGGGTCGAGCGCGACGGCGGTGACGACTGCCAAGATCGCGG
>CAYTYD010000128.1:0-8603 GCA_964441555.1 uncultured Phycisphaeraceae bacterium
TACACCCCCATCGTCATGGCCGCGGATGCGATCTCCTCTGCTCGTCCCGGTGCACGCCGCGAGAGCATGGAGAAATACATCCAGAAGCTCAACGACCTGCAGGACATCGCGATGGGCTTCAAGGGTGTCACTGAGGCGTACGCCATTCAGGCGGGGCGCGAAGTGCGCGTCATGATCGATGCGGCGCGTGTAAACGATGATGAAGCCTTCCTGATCGCGCATGACATCGCCAAGAAGGTCAGTGAAGAGATGACATTCCCAGGGGAGATTCGGGTGACGGTGCTGAGAGAAACGCGTGCGATTGAATTCGCACGCTGAGTCTTGTCGACTGAGTTGCGTTTTTGATTTCGCGACCCACGTGTGGTGCGGAGTAATGCTGCCATGCGGTTGACCTATTGAGCCGCAGTGGTTGTCAGCGCGTCGATGAGTGAGCGGGCAGCGCTGGCTGGATCACTGCTTTTGCACACAGCGCTGCTGACGGCAATCCCTTTGCATCCGGCTTCGGCGAGAACACGGACATTCTGCTGATCGATGCCGCTGATGGCCAAGTGTGGCAGCCGCGAGGCAATCTCGTCCGTCAGATATTCGCGAAGATACTCCGGGCCGCTGAGGGTTTCCTTTTTCTTGGTGCTGGAGGCAAACATCGGCCCGACACCTGTGTAATCCGCGCCATCGCGTGCAGCGCGGCGAGCTTCCTCGATTGTCGATGTGGAGACACCCAGCAGCATGTTGCCGCCGATCAACTTGCGAAGCTCTGCGGCGGGGAGATCAGTCTGGCCGACGTGCAGGCCATCTACGCCGGCGAGGAGCGCGAGATCCGCACGATCGTTGACGATGGATGCAACATGGCGAGGGCGGCAAATCTCGACGAGGTCGCGGGCACGGCGGAGGAATTCGCGTTCGCCCAGACGCTTTTCGCGCAGCTGAATGCAGTCCGCACCGCCACTGATGGCCTGCTCGATCACCTGGTACCAGGGCATATGGATGCAGACTTCTTCGCTGACGATGACGCAGAGCTTCCACTGTGTCGCCTTGCCAGAGCCAAGCGCGAGGAGGACCTGTTGCTCGCAGACATAGGCGCGGTAGCGAAGCCGCTCGACGGCGACGGCACCTTCGGACTTGCCAAGCAGTTTGAGTTGTTCCTCGATCGAGCGCATGGCTTCGGTGAGGCGGCCGCCGGCGGCGGCAGCGATGGAGCGCATGCCGCTGCGAGACGCTTCTGCGGCAGTGGAGACTTCCGTGCCGACATCGCCGGACACATCGCGTGCGGCCATGCGCACAAGCTCATCCACGCCGGATTGGGTGAGGGTCTGGTGGAGTTCGTGCCGCAGATGCTTGAACTGACTGACGAGTTGTTGCATGCCCAGGACAAAGCGTGCGACGTCGTCCAGGACTCGGAGGGCCTCGCGGGCGCGGTTGAAATTGGCATCGATGATGCGGTAGGCCGATTGGGCTGGGGCAGGGGAATCCATCGACATGGGGAGAATCCTGAAAGACCAACGGTATTCGAGCGCTGTGACGTGGTGAACACCAGGATCGCCAGCGTTTGCGTGCTGATACCGGCGTGTGGAAGGGTGGTTGCGAGGGGAGGGAAAGAAGGTGTGAGGAAAGCACGCGGCTTTGGCATGGTCGCTATGCTGAACAGCGTGAATCACAGAGCAGCAGAATTTCCTGGGGGGGCGGAAAGACCGGAGAACGGGGCGGGGGACGCTGCCACGGGGAGCGGGTACGAGGTGGTTTCGGCCCCCAGGGCGCCGCACCTGCCGGGAATGACGGTGATGCGCGATAGTGCGGACGATGCGATCGACGCGTTGTGCGCGGATCTGTATCTGCACGCATTGAACTGCACGAGAACGTTTGGAGATTTTCATTGCGCCGTGTCGGGGGAAGCGGCGGTCGAGCCGATTCTGCGGCGGCTGATGCTGGATCCCTCACTGCGCGAGTTTCCCTGGCACCGGACGCATTTGTGGCAGGTCGAGGAACTCGTGGTGCCGCGAGATCACGCCGAATCGCGCTGGACGGTTTTGCGTGACATGCTGATTGAGCCGTCGGACATTCCGCGTCCGCAGGTGCATGCGATGCACATTGAGCGATCAGATGTGGTGCTGCGGTATGAGCGGGAATTGCGGGAGACGCTGGGGTGGCGTGAAAAGGGGCACGATCGACTCGACTATTGCCTGCTGGGTCCGGCGTGTGTTGAGATTCCAGACGATCCGGGGGTGGACGCGCTGGTGACGGAGGATGAATCGGTTTCACCAGTCCGCGTCACGCTGGCGCGGCGAACGATCGCGTCTTCGCGATTGGTGGCTTGCCTGTTGACTGGTGTGGATGCGCGCGGGGTGGTGAGGCGGATGTCGCAGGCGCGTCGCGAGTGGCCATTGCGAACGACTGGTGGGGAGACGCGGTGGTATGTCGACCACGACGCGGCGACCTTGGCATGAATCTCTCGATCGAACCCAATCCCAAGGTGCCGTTCAAGGTGCGGTATTCCGACGACGAGATTCTCGTCGTGGAAAAGCCGACTCGTGTGGTGACTCAGCCGGGCAAAGGGCATGAGCATGACACGCTGATGAACGGCTTGTTTGCGCAGTACGGACCGATTCTGCAGAATCTGGGAAAGGATCGGGATTTTGGGCTGTTGCATCGGCTGGATCGTGCGACAAGCGGCCTGGTGATTGTCGCGTTGCGTGGGCGGGCGTATGACGGGTTGCGAAAGGCTTTTGAAGAGCGGGAGATTCGCAAGTTCTACTACGCTATTTGCCATGGGCACCCCAAGGCAGATTCGGGCGTGATTCGCAAGCCGATCCTGGAAGCGGCGGAGAAATATGGAAAGCGGGGAGAGGCGGGAATGAAGCTGGCCCGGATTTCGGGAGCCGGGAAGCCAGCGATCACGGCGTATCGGGTGGTGTCGAAATCGATGGAATTCTGTCTGGTTGAGTGTCGTGCGGTGACGGGGCGTTTGCACCAGATTCGTGTGCATCTGGAGGCGATTCACTGCCCGATTCTGGGCGATGAGATCTACGCACCACCGGCGATTGCAGGACAATCCGGGAGGTTGGCCCTGCATGCGCATCGGATTGCCTTTGCCCACCCGACCACGGGGGTGGAAGTCGATGTGCGTGCTCCCCTGCCCAGGGATCTGAAATCCATCGCCAAAAAGCGAGGATTGGCAACGGCTGCTCCGATGGCGACGGAGCAGGGTTCGGAGGACGACGAGGAGTGATTTGGGAGACAGAGTGGACGGTCGGTCGGGGGTGATTTGGCCGGGGTGGTTTTTCTGATCAACTTTCAACTTGCTGTCCCCCAGCATGCCGATACGCTTGCCATGACCCAAGTGCCGCGGCATCGCATGAATCCAACCTCTTCCATTCCTTCCACCGCCCTGCGCCCTGTCGAGGTTGAGCCGCGCATCGTCCGCAACCCCAGCGACCTGCGCCAGACCGACAAGTTCGATGTCCGGGGCAAGCACGTCTACATGATCGGCATCGGCGGTTGCGGCATGTCGGGCCTGGCACGACTGCTCGCATCCCGCGGTGCGACGGTGTCGGGTTCGGACCTGGCACCCGGTAAGGAAACCCGGCAGCTTCAGGATCTGGGCATCCAAGTTCTCTTTGATCAGAAGTCGGGCCTGCTTCCTCCGCAGTGTGACCTAGTGGTCGCCAGCGCTGCCGTCAAGCCCGATCATCCGGAATGGCAGGCGGCCAGCCGCCGCGATATTCCGGTCAAGCTGTATGCCGAGGCGCTGGGGGGGTGCATGCTTGGGCGTACCGGCATCGCGATCGCCGGCACGCATGGCAAGAGCACGACCACAGCGTTGCTTGGATGCATGCTCGTCGATGCTGAACTTGAGCCATCGGTGATTGTGGGTGCCACCTGCCGCCAATTGTGGCAAGGGTGTTTGCAGACTCCAAATGGTGCCCAGGGGAGTGGGTTCCGATTTGGCAAAGCGGAAATTCCCAGCGGAGCCCTTGCGGGCAAGCCGGGGATTCTCGTCGCTGAGGCGTGTGAATACGAACGCAGCTTTCACAACTTCCGCGCGCTGATGGCGTGCATCACCAGTGTCGAGGCAGACCACCTGGATGTGTATGGCACGCTGGATGCCGTCGTTGAGAGTTTCCGCCAGTTTGCTTCGTTGATTCCGGCTGAGGCCGATGGTGGATTTCTGCTGATCGGCCATGATGGCGCGCATCGCCGCGAGGTTGCTTCGGGTCTTCCCTGTTTGGTTGAGACGATCGGTCACAACCCGCAGGCGGATTGGGTGGTTGAATACGAGCCGGATACGCGGCAAGTCACCCTGATCAGCCGCAGCGCTAAGGGGTTCAGTGGCAAGATTGCCCATTGGCAGATGCTGATTCCCGGTGCGCACAACGCGCTCAATGCCGCCACGGCGATGGTGCTGGCGTTGCGTGCGGGTGGTGATGCCAAGGCATTGGAACTTTCGGCTTCGCATTTTCGTGGCATTGACCGCCGCAGCCAGCTGATCGGGGAAGTGAGTGTTGAGCAGGGTGGACTGCCGGTCCGCGTGTATGACGACTACGGGCATCATCCGACGGAGATTGATGTCACGCTTCGTGCCCTTCGCGAGTTTGAGCGTCCGCAGGATCGTGGCGGGCGATTGATCTGCGTCTTTCAGCCCCACCAGCACAGCCGCACGCGGCATCTTTTGAATGAGTTTGCCAGCGCGTTTGATGATGCGGATGTGGTGCTCTTGCCGGATATTTATTTCGTGCGTGACAGTATTGAGGACAAGCTCGCCGTCTCTTCTGGTGATCTGGTGCGTCTGCTGATGCAGCGGGGCAAGGCGGCGCGGCACATTCCCGAATTTCCGCAGATCGTCGCTGAACTTCGAGTCACTGCCCGTCCCGGCGATCTGATCGTTGTGATGGGGGCAGGGCCGGTGTGGAAGGTTGCGTACGAATATTGCGGCGTGATGTAAGAAGTTTCGAGAGATTGTGATTGAGCGCGGGGAGAGAGTCATGGCGGGTGCGGTGATGAATCACGATGTGGCGATCGGCCCTGCGCCGATCAAAACGTGGTTTCAAATTGGTGGCGGTGCCGATCGCTTTGCCCGCGTTGATTCAGTCGCCCAGCTGCGCACCGCTCTTGATATTGATCCCACGGCGAGAATTCTGGGCGAAGGCGCCAACCTGCTCGTCGATGATGATGGGATTTCCGATCTGGTGCTGGCCCTTGCTGGCGAATTCAACCATGTAAAGATCGATTCCAACACCGGTGCGGTCAGTGTCGGTGCCGGGTACAAACTCCCCAAGCTCATCAATGATTGTGTTCAAGCCGGGTGCGGCGGACTGGAATCCCTCGCCGGATTCCCCGCCACCATGGGGGGCTGCATCGCCATGAATGCGGGTGGGCGACATGGTGAGATCTCGCAATTTGTGCAGCGGGTTCACGTTGTTGATCGCCATGGTCGTGCCCGCACGCTGGAACGCGCAGAGATTCCCTTCACGTACCGCTCCAGCGGGCTTGGTGATGTCATCGTCACCGGCGTCGAATTGCTCTTGCAACCAGGGATGGATGTCGCTGCACTGAAGAAACGCCAGCGCGAGATCATGGAATTCAAGAAGGCCAGCCAGCCCCTGAGTGCATCGAGTGCAGGGTGCTGCTTCAAGAATCCGACGCTGTTGAGCGGCTTTCAGGAATTCGCTCCCGGCACTCGCGTCGGTGCCGGGATGATCATTGATCGTGCCGGGCTGAAAGGGCTCGCCATCGGCGGTGCCAGCGTCTCGGATCAGCACGCCAACTTCGTGGTTACCAGCAAAGACGCCAAGGCCGGTGATGTCATCGCGCTCCTGAGCGAGATCACGCGGCGCGTTCGCGATGTCTTTGGCATCGAGCTTCACCGTGAAGTGGTCATCTGGTCGCGGCATACACACTGAACACAAGAGCAACGAAAGTCAATCATGGGCGAGAAACCATCCATCCTGGTTCTGGGCGGCGGTCCTGATGCCGAGCGCGAAGTCAGCTTGGTGGGGGCCAAGGGGGTTGCCGACGCCCTGACCTCTTTGGGCTTCACGGTCCACTCTCACACCGTCGATCGGCCATCCCTCTCTGATCTTCGTGCCATGAGTGGCGATGTGGTCTTTCCGGTTTTGCATGGGCCGTGGGGTGAGGGAGGGCCACTGCAGGATCTGCTGGTTGACTTGGGGCGGCCATTCGTTGGCTGCCGCGGCATGGCCGCACGGGTGGCCATGGACAAGGTTGCCACCAAGGCGGTGGCCTTGCGCGCTGGGGTTGCAACAGCTGAATTCGCCATCCTGAACACGCGGGATGCGGTCTGCCCCCTCCCTCTTCCGGTGGTGGCCAAGCCGATTCATGAGGGATCGAGTGTCGGTGTGCACATCTGCAAGGACGCGAATCAGTGGGAAAAGGCGATGGCAGCGATCCGGGCGGATGTGCAGGAGCACCCCACCCGCAGCTACATGGTTGAGCGTTACGTCCCGGCGATGGAGTTAACCCAGGGGATCATCGACCCTGGGGGCGACAACCCCCGTTTGCCGATTGTCGCGATCACGCCCAAGGCCGAGTTCTACGACTATCACGCCAAGTACCACTCGGATGACACGGGGTACGTCGTCGATCCGCAGTTGTCTGCCGGGGTTGCTGACCGGGTCTTTGCGGCGGCGCAGGGGGTTGCTAAAGCGATTGGCGTGCGGCATCTCTGCCGCGTCGACTTCCTGCTGGACCAGCGGGGGACACCGTGGCTCTTGGAAGTGAACACCCTTCCCGGCTTCACCAGTCATTCGCTGCTGCCGATGGCGGCGGAGAGATTTGGACTTTCGTACCCCAAACTCTGTGATCGGCTGATACAGTGTGCCTTGCGGGATGGTCTGAGCCGATAGAAGAGGAACCTGATCACAACTCGCCAGACGCTGCCAGGGAAGGCAGCGCGATGCGTGCGGTAGAAGTGGCCCATGAGTGGGTCAGTTGGAGTGCTCCATGGACGGACAGCAGGACACCACCATTCCGACCGCACCTGAGGCAGCGACCGCAACCACGGAAACGGTTGATGCCGTCCCGAATTCGGTGGCAGGAGATGCGATTCCGGATGCAACTGGGCAGGATGATGCGAGTCAGGACAACGCAGGGCCCGCACCATTTCGCTGGGGGATGTTTGCCCAGCATGTGGCGACCATTCTGATCGTGTGCATGGCGATTGCCGTGGTTGGCGGCATTGTGCTTGGCTATCGCCCGTTGCACCGAACAGCGCGGCAATCCGTGGTCGCGAGCCCGTTGAAAGTCGATGTCGTGTGGCCGGGGACGGAATCGCCTGCCAGCAAGGAAGGTCCCAAGACCATCGTTGATGATGCCATGGCCCAGGCCAAGAAGATTGCCGAGGCCAACGGGATCGGGCAATCGCCGGATGGTGCTGGGGCGATCCGCAAGGCGTCACACTCGGACGGGGCGTCTGGCTCCAAGCCAGAATCTGTCGCGATTGATGCACCGAAGCAAACCTGGCTCCCTGAGCAGTTTCAGCATGAGGTGACGACGCTGATTCAATCCAATCTGGGGCAGGATCCGGCGGTTTTCAGCCGCGATCCCTTGGTTTCGGTGGGGATTGCGCTGGAGCGCAGCGGCTGGTTTGACGGCGTGCCCACGGTGGCACGCTCGAATGAGAACACCATCCGGGTGAGTGGCACCTGGCGCATTCCGGTAGCGACGATCGTCTACAAGGCCACTGAGCATGATGTGGATGAAGTGGAGCAGTTGATCTCTTCGACCGGGCATCCGATGCCGGTGACCTATCGCCCGGGGACGAGCGCCCTGCCGCGGATTGTCGGGCTGGGTACGCGTCCAGTGATGCAGACGGATGGGCAGATTGATTACGGCTCACGCTGGACGAGCGTGGATGCGCCGCAGAATGAGACGCTGGATGCGGCGTTGGAACTGCTGCGGACGGTGAGTGAGCAGCCGTGGGCGCGGCAGGTCGGGGGGATTGATGTTCGTGACTATCTCAACACCAAGTCACTGACGATTCTGACGCGTGATGAATCGCGGATTATCTTTGGCGGTCGTCCTTCGCAGCCACTGCTGGGTGAGACATCGACCAAGGCCAAGTTGGTGCGGATCGGGGAGATTTACAGGCGGTTCGGCTCGATCGATGCCAAGCGGGCGGCGATTGACATCAGTGGTGTGCACCCGGTGGAGATCAACATCGCGGCGACGGCGACGCCGGATCTGGTGGATGACCAGCCGTCGGCTGAGTCGATCACGCAGGCCCGCAAGGACGCCAAGGGTGTGAAGCCCGCGACGGCGAGCAAGTCAGCGGCAAAGCCCTCCACCAAGCCTCCGACGAAGCCCTCGACTAAGCCAATGGCAAAGCCAAGCGGCAAGTCTCCCAAGAAGGGCGAAAAGAAGGCGAGCTAATCGCTTTCCATGTGTTGCAATTGGCGTGTGAATCGCTCTTGACTGGGCCGCGTTCCGGACTCAGGCCCGGGTCCAATCCATGTACCAATTGTCTTCCCAAGTGATACCGCCATCCCAGGAGACGGATTGCCACCAGCGGCAACTGGTGGGAGTGATGCGATCCCATACACCCTTGACCTTGATGGGTTTGTCGCCATCTTTGTCATCCGCAGTGAAGGTGC
>CAYTYD010000129.1:0-8601 GCA_964441555.1 uncultured Phycisphaeraceae bacterium
TCGACTCGATCCTGCAGACCATCGACCGCATCTCCAGCGCCACCAGCTTCCAGGGGATCAAGCTTCTCAACGGCAGCTTTGATTTCAAGACCAGTGGCGTCTCCACCGGTGTCAGTGATTACAAGATCAACTCTGCCAAGTATGCCGGCAACGCCCTCAACGTCGATGTCCAGGTGACGCTGTCCGCTCAGCAGGCCGGTCTGATCATGAGTGTTGGCGGCACAGCGTTGGCCATCGGTACCAACGAATCGTTCCGAATCGAGGTTTCGGGTGCTAAGGGCAGCCGCGAATTCACTTTCTCAAACAACACTTCTGTGGGTTCGATTGCTTCGGCGATCAACACCTTCTCGGATATTACCGGAGTGCAGGCGACTGTCTCCGGAGCTGCCATCAAGATGATCAGCAGCGAGTACGGCTCAACCGAATTCGTCAGTGCACGCATCGCGGATGATGGCGGTCTCGGAAGCGCGACCGGCGGTATCTATCAGATGGATGCAACCGCCTTCGGCACGATCGATGCCAGCAGCCGCGTGGCGCTCGATTCTTCGGCGGCACTGAACGGAACGCGAGACATCGGTCAGAATATCCGAGCCACCGTCAACGGCATCACCGCCACGACAGATGGTCGCCGCATCCGCATCAACACCGACTTCCTTGATGTGGACATGACTTTGACTTCCGCTCAGGCACAGACGCCCAGCGGCTTCAGCTTCCGGGCCTTCAGCATCACCGGCGGTGGTGCTGACTTCCAGCTCGCTGGCAAAGTGGATATCGGTGGCAAGGTCTCGCTGGGCATTGCAGATGTCGCCGTCCGCAAGCTCGGCTCGGCTTCCATCGGGTTCCTGTCCGAACTCGCCAGCGGCAAGGCCAACAACATCGTCGATGGTGACCTGACTCAGGCCCAGCGCGTGGTTGAGGAATCCACCAAGCAGATATCCGCTCTCCGCGGCCGCCTGGGTGCTTTCCAGCAGAACACCGTGGGCGCGACCATTCGATCCCTCAACATCGCAGTGGAAAACACAACCGCCGCCCAGTCGGTGATCCGTGATGCCGACTTTGCCACCGAGACGGCCTCGTTGACCCGAGCCCAGATCCTGGTGCAGAGCTCGACGCAGATTCTGACCCTGGCCAATCAGCAGCCGCAGAGCGTGCTCAGCTTGCTGCAGGGCTAAATCCTCTGATCGCTTAATCAAGTACCTACCCCCTCCGGCGGCCCGGGCGAACTTCGCTCGGGCCGCTTTTCTGCGCGATATTCGTCCAAGCTGCCGAAAGATGGTTGTGAGGAAAGCAGGGTTGACATCTTCGACCGAACCGAAACGGCGCGGTCGGCCGCCCAAGACCAAGCCGCCGTTGCCCAAGCCACTCGCTGATGCGCTGGGTGATGTGATGATGTATTACCGAGTTGAAGCGGGGTTGTCTGCGGCAACATTGGATGGGTACGGGCGTGATCTGCGGCAGCTGCTGGGGTGGCTGGGCGAGCGTGGCACGCTGCAATTGGAAGCGGTGACGTATCAGGACCTGGCCGAGTACATGCAGTGGCTGAGGGTCGAGCGGAAGCTGGATGCCAAGAGCGTGGTGCGGCACCTATCGACGATGCGATCGCTGTTCAAGCACTTGCTGGCCAACAAGAAAATCGAGCGTGATCCGACAGAACATCTGGAGCGGCCGCACCAGTGGCGGCGTTTGCCCAATGTGCTGACCCCCAAGCAGATGCGGAATCTGGTGGATGCGCCGGAGCAATCGCCACCAAGTGCAAAGCGAAAGGCCAAGACTCGTACTGAAGATGATGTGCAGCAGGACCGCAGCGATGTGGATCTTCGGATTCGCGATCGCGCGATGCTGGAACTCATGTACAGCAGCGGATTGCGGGCCAATGAAACCACCACGATTTCGTTGTCAGACATCATGCAGGAGCAGCGGTGTTTGAGGGTGTTTGGCAAGGGGTCGAAAGTGCGGCTGGTGCCGGTGGGAGAGCCAGCGTGGATTGCACTTCAGGATTACCTGACCACGACGCGGCCACAGCTGGTGACACCAGATCGGAAAGACAAAGGGCGGGTTTTTATCTCGATTTCCGGTCGACCTCTCTCTCGCATGACTGTGTGGAAGGTTGTGAAGCGATACTCGCAGGAAGCAGGTTTACGGGATGTGCATCCGCACACGTTGCGGCATTCATTCGCCACGCACCTTCTCAGTGGTGGGGCGGACCTGCGCGTTGTGCAGACGTTATTGGGGCATGCGGATATTGCAACAACCCAAATCTACACGCACATTGACAAGGACAAGGTGAAGGAGTGGCTGGAAGCGAATCACCCCAGAAATCGGATGCATGTGTGAGAGTGGTCAGGGTTTGATGACGCAGCGACCAGATTCGCAATCGTCTTTGCGGCCGGTAAGACGCAGACGATTCTTGGCAAACCAGATGTAGAAACGATCAAAGAGGGGTTTAAGAAGTGGCCAGCCGGTTGGTGCCCAGAGCCAGCCCCAGCCGACCAGCGCGTATGCATCACGAAAGACCTGCATACCGGTGGAGATTGTGCCGCTGTGATTGATGCCGTGAATCTGGCCCATGACCTGATCAAAGGACAGTCCCCACTTGGTCACATCGACGGATGACTGGGTGAAATCCACCACGCTGAGCAATCCCCGTCCACGATCCAACTTCCGCAGCATGTCCCCTTCCATGCGGCACAGGGGACAGAGGCCATCGACAAGAATGGTGAGGCGCGGGGGCGAGGATGGTGACGAAAGGTCACTCATGCTCTTGGTTTCGTTACGCCGCGGCGTGGGGATTCATACGTGTAAAGGTTCGAGCCCGCGCGTAGGCGGGTTGCAGATTGGCGTTCTTCTCGCGGCGGTTGAGCCACCAGCGAATGGCCAGGGCGATGATGATGGCGGTGAGAATCAGGGCGATCACCGGGACAACAACCGCGACCACGGCGACGATGAGAGCGCCGGCATGCTCAAAGGTGCTGACGATGGGGTTGGCCAAGCCGCCAGTGGTAGCAGTTGAGGCGACGCGAAGGGCGACGGTGCCGAGTTGGACGATGAGAGCCGCGCCGCCACCCAGGACGGCGGACATCAGCCAGCCGAAAGCGGGGGAAATCAATGAGCCGGATTCAGGGAGGAGAGGGGACCCATCCGGCGCGGTGATGCCAGAAATTTGCGACATGGCCATGACGGTGCCGGCGATTGCCGCGGCAGGAGTGGAGATGGTGTCGAGGGCGTGATCAACCCAGGGGATGTAGTAGCCAGCGACTTCGGTGGCGGTGGCGACGCCCAAGAGCGCGAGTGCCCAATCGGAACCAAGCCAGTTGAAACCGGGGCCGACGTTCAGCCAGCCGAGGTGGACGCCGATCGATGCGACCAGGAGAGGAACGAAGACGCGGAAGCCGCAGGCGGCGGCGAGGCAGATTCCGGCGATGAGTGCGAGGGCGATGTGCATAGATGGTTCCTTCCGGGAGACATATAGAGGTGCGCGACGAGCGGACCTGTGTTTGATGCGCTGGAGGCGCACCGGTCACCCGTGATAGGGGTGGACCCTCTGTTTGTTCGGGAAGGGGTGGGGGCGGTTTCAGTTTTGGTGATGGATGTCGGTTGGAGTGGTGAGAAGTGGGATTTTATGTGTGATGGTAGCGTTGTAAGGAAAGTTATTAGGACGTTGGGTACGGTGGAACAATCATGGAATGGTTGTCCTAGATAGAGGGGGAGTCTTTAGAGATTGGTATTCTGGCGAATCCATGCAGGGCATGGAACATGAATCAAGCTGCATTCGGTTGACGGGATGGATATTCGGCCGCTAAGGGTTGGAAGAGATAGCATTTTTTTTCGGGAAAGGTGAATCGATCGATGCTGACATTTCGAGTGACTTGCACAACAACCGATCGCGCACCGTTTCAAGCTGTGGTTCAAGCAGAAGATGGTTCTGATGCAAGGAAGAAAGCCGAATTGCTCTTTCAGGGTTATGGCGTGGTTTTGGTAGAGCGTGTGGATGCACAACATGACATGGCGATCATTCAGGCCTCGCTTCACCGGTTGAATGAGCAAGTAGCCAAGATCAGTTCGCGTCAGGTGACGAGCTGGAACATCTTTCTGAACTTGCTGGGGTTTCTGTTGCTGCTGCTGATCGGCTTAGCGATTCTTGCGGTGATTCAGCACGCCATGGGGTGAGCTGCGAACTGAAGTTGCGTTTCAGATATGCAGTCGCTTGCCCCGTCGTTTCACCACGTCTAGAGTCTCCCGCATCAAGAGTCTCGGAACCGATGGCGTTCCGGGCGGCAACCGAGCCGACTTTACAGTCAGCGCCACGGTGCCGAGGCCCACGAGTGGGGTCCGATGCGGTCGAAACAGCGGGTGTTCCCTGCGGATTCGACAAAAACGTAGCGATGTTCGCTACACCCCACCCTTGGCATGCCTGCGACTGATGCAACTGAGTCCTCGATCAGGACGGGAGTTGCACGATGGCCGCGTTTCTGACTGATATTGATAGTGGTGATGAAGATTCTTCACGGTGCGAATTTCAACACGCAGAGTCGATTCCAAATCTGAGCCCGGCGACGGTGGCGTTGCACGGGTGGATCGATCCGAATCGGGAAGTGGGGGAGCGCGATGTGCCGCTGACTTCGCCCCTGGTGCAATCGACAACGTATGTGCAGGAGCGGGTGGGAGAGCACACAGGACACTGCTATTCGCGGGTGTCGAACCCAACGGTGGATGATCTGGAACGCGTGCTGGGCGCGCTGGAAGATGCGCCGCCGGCGGTGACGTTTGCGACCGGCCTAGCCGCGGAAACGGCGTTGTTTTTGTCGCTCTTGAAGTCTGGCGATCATGCCGTCCTGGGGGATGCGATTTATGGTGGTACGGTGCGGCTGTTTCAGCAATTGCTGAATGATCTGGGAATCTCGGCGACGTTTGTGGATTCGAGCGATGCGGGGCAGTTGGCGCGGGCCATCACGGCCAAAACGCGGCTGGTGTTCATTGAGACTCCGGCGAATCCGACGTTGAAGCTGACGGATATCGCCGCGATCGCGCGGTTGACGAAGGTCGCGGGGATTCCGCTGGTGGTGGACAACACGTTTCAGACGGCGGTGCTGCAGAGGCCGTTGGATCTTGGCGCGGATATCTCACTGTATTCGACGACCAAGCACATCGAGGGGCACTCGACTGCGCTGGGCGGGGCGGTGGTGAGCCGCGATCAGAAGTTTTTGCAGCGGCTGCGGTTCATTCGCAAGTCTACGGGTGCGATTCAGACGCCATTCAATGCATGGCTGACCCTGCGCGGGATTCAAACGCTGCCGCTGCGTCTGCGGCAGCACTCGGAGAATGCGCTGGAAGTGGCCAAGTGGCTGAGCCAGCATGAGGGTGTGCGGTTGGTGAACTATCCGGGCCTGGAGTCGCACCCCCAACATGCGCTGGCGGTGACGCAGCATCGGAACTACAGAGGCAAAGTCGGGCAGAGCGATGCGCTGCATGGCGGCGTGGTGTCGTTTGAAGTGGTGGGAGGCGTTGAGGCAGGACGCGCGGTGCTGAACAACGTGAAGCTGTGCTCACTTGTAGAGCACATTGGAAGCGTGCAGACGTTGATCACGCATCCGGCGACGATGACACACGGCGATGTGCCGCGGGAGCAGCGGGAAGCGGTGGGGATTTCGGATGGGTTGATCCGGCTGAGCGTGGGGATCGAGCCGGCGGAGGAGATCATCGCGGATCTGGAACAGGCGATCAATCGGGCCATTACGAAAGTGAGCCCGGCATTGAAGACCAGCAGCGTGCCCGCACGCGCTTCTTCTCAGGGAGGTGCGGCATGTCCGGCTCTGGTGTGATTGACGCAGACGCGAAAGCAGATGAGAACGCAAATTCGCAAGCCAAACTGAAAGCTGGAGTGAAAGCTGATCGAGCACCTGATGTGCGCATTGCGAACCTGATCGTGCTGAAACTGGGCGGATCGGTGCTGGAGTCGGAGGAGTCGCTGCCTCTGGCGGTGCATGAGATCTATCGCTGGGTTCGGGCCGGGCATCCGGTGATCGCGGTGGTCTCGGCGTTTGGCGGGAAGACCAATGCGCTACTGGCGCAGGCGAGGCAGTATGGGGAGGAGCCGAACAAGACAGCGCTTGCCGCGCTGGCGGCGACGGGAGAGGAGACATCTGCCGCGCTTCTGGTGATGTGTCTGGAGCGTGCGGGAATCACGGCGGAGGTTGCGGATGCGGCGGCGATCCGGCTGCGGACGCAGGGTGATGCGCTGGATGCGGACCCGGTGAGTGTGGATGGCGCGGCGGTGCTGTCACGTTTGCAAGCGGCGAGCGTGCTGGTGGTGCCGGGATTCACGGGGCGCGATGCGGAAGGGCGGCCGACGCTGCTGGGCAGAGGTGGATCGGACCTGACGGCGCTGTTTCTGGCTCAGGCGCTGGGGGGGCGATGTCGATTGGTGAAGGATGTGCGCGGCGTGTATGAGAGTGATCCGGCACTTGGTGGATCGCCGCGGCGGCATGTCGAATTGACGTGGGATGAAGTGATCCGCGTGGGATCGGAGATTGTGCAGCCCAAGACAGCGCGGTTGGGAAAGAAATGGGAAACGGAGTTTGAGGTTTCGGCAGCGTTGAGCGCGGCGGTGACGACGGTGGGGGCGAGACAATGTGAGCCGGTGCGCGATGCGGCATTGCCCGCGAAATTGAAGGTCGCGGTGCTGGGGTGCGGGACGGTGGGTGGTGGAGTGTGCCGCGCTCTCGCACGCTTGGGGAAGGAGTGTGAGGTGGCGAGTGTGGGCGTGCGGCGCCGTGAGCAGGCGATCGCGGCGGGAGTACGCGAGGAGTTGATCACGAGTGATTTGGATGCGGTCGTGCGCGGTGAAGTGGATGTGGTGATCGAATTGATCGGAGGGATTGACCCGGCAGCGCGATTGATTGAGAGCACGCTGCGGAATGGCAAGCACGTGATCACGGCGAACAAGGTGGTGATCGCGGAGCACGGGGAGAGATTGCACGCGATCGCGGCGGAGCGGGGCGTGACGCTGCGGTATTCGGCGGCGGTGGGGGGCGCGGTGCCGATGATCGAGGCGATTCGCCGCGTGGCGGAAACATCGGGAATCGCTGGGTGTGAGGGAATCGTGAACGGCACGACGAACTTTGTGCTGACGCTGCTGAGTCAGGGAAAGTCGTTTGATGAGGCGGTGAAGTTGGCGCAGGAAGCGGGGTTTGCCGAAGCGGATCCCAGCCGCGATTTGGATGGAGTGGATGCGGAGGACAAGCTGCGCGTGCTGGCGCAGATCGCGTTTGGTGAGCGGGGCAGGAACGTGTATGTGCGGCGGGTGGGTCTGCATCCGCAGAACCTGAAGGATGTGGAGGCGGTGCGAGCCGGGCGGGTGCGGCATTTGGCGAGGTTGGATGTGGAGGGTGAGCGATTGCACGCGAGTGTGGAGCCGGTCGTGCTGCCGCTGGGGCATCCCTTGCTGGCGGTGCGCGGCGCGGGAAACGCGCTGGCGATTCGCGGGCGTGATGGTGAAACGACTGTGGTGCGGGGCAAAGGCGCGGGACGCTGGCCGACCACGGAGGCGGTGATCGCGGATGTGGTGGATGTGTGGCTGGAACGGTGCGGAGGTGAGCGATGAGCGTGCTGAATGAATGCAGGATTGCCGTGGTGGGGGCGACGGGGGCGGTGGGGCTTGAGGTGCTTTCGATTCTTGCGGCGCTTGGCGTGCCGGTTGGCCAAGTCGTCGCGCTGGCATCGGAGCGATCAGCGGGGACGAAGCTGGCGTATGGCGGCGAAGAGGTCGTGGTGAGGGCGGTTTCGGCGACGGAGTTTGAGGGTGTGGACTACGCGATCTTTGCGGCGGATGGTGCGACTTCGACCACGTGGGCCGAGGTCGCGACCAAGGCCGGGGCGGCGGTGATAGATAACTCGTCCGCGTTTCGCATGGCTGAGGATGTGCCGCTGGTGGTGCCGGAGATCAATGGCGGAGTGCTGGATGAGGATGTGGAGCGGGCGCGGATCATCGCCAACCCGAATTGCTCGACGATCCTGCTTTTGCTGGCGCTGGAGCCGTTGCGAGCGGCGTTTGGCGTGCGTGAGATCGTGGTGAGCACCTATCAGGCGGTTTCGGGCGCGGGGATCGCGGCGATGGATGAACTGCGCGAGCAGACGCGGGATGTGCTCGCGGGGAAAGCCGCGCAGCCGCGGGTGTTTGCCGAGCCGTGCGCGTTTAACCTGTTCAGCCATGATTCAGCGGTGGATGTTGAGACTGGCCAGAATGGTGAAGAGGCCAAGATCATCGCGGAGACGGCGAAGATATGGAATGGAGGCGAAGTTCGTGTGATCCCCACGTGCGTGCGAGTGCCGGTGCTGCGGGCGCATACGCAGGCGGTGACGGTGACGCTCAGCCGCGTTGCGACGGAGGGGCTGGTGCGCGATGCGATATCCCGAGCGAGGGGAATTCGAGTGATTGATGATCGCGCAGCGAACAGGTTTCCCACGCCGGCCAAGGCGAGTGGTGGGGATGATGTGCTGGTGGGGCGGATTCGCGCGGCGGAGCCGGTGGCATCCGGCACCACGACGGACAGATTCAGCCTGCTGCTTTCCGGCGATCAATTGCGCAAAGGCGCGGCATTGAAC
>CAYTYD010000130.1:0-977 GCA_964441555.1 uncultured Phycisphaeraceae bacterium
GCCAAGGCACGCGACGACATCGTTGTGGCAGTGTGGTCGGCCTTGCGGCGCATCGATCTGGCTCGCAACCAGTTATCGCTGGCAGAGCAGCAGGTGAAGATCAACGAGCGCCGCCTGGAAGAGCAGCAGTTGAAAGCTGATGAGGTTGAACCTCAGCGCATCGTTGATTCGCAGAATGACCTGCTGCGAGCCCAGAACGATCGCGATCAGGCACGGACCGACTTGCGGGTGGCGGTGCTGAACTATTTGCTCGAATCAGACCAGTTGCGAGTGGCACCTGATGGCACGTTCCAGCCCCTGCCGGGAATGGAGCGCCAGCCGAATCAACAATCGCCTATCGCGCCCTCATCGAATTGATGAAATTCAAGAGCGGACATCTTTGACCCTTCCCGAACTCACTTGAGCTTGAGATCCACGCTGATGGGGAAGTGATCGCTCGCATACCCCTTTGGCGCAGGCGTTGTATTCCAATCCGACCGGGGGGGGCGCACTGGCGTTCCATAGATAATGCGAGAGTTGGGCACAACGGCCTTGCTGAGTGCCGCCGATGCGAAGATGTGATCGATCGGCCTTCCCGATTCATGCGTCGCCCATGTCGCATCACGACCGCGATCCGCAAAGCAATCCGACATTCCATTGCTGGTGTAGATCTTTCCCGCGGCATCCCGTGCAAACGAGTTGAAGTCGCCGACCAACGCCACCAGCGCATCCGGCTTCAGGTCTTCCTTCACCTTGCTGATGACAAACTTCGCTTCCGCCTCGCGCCAGTAGTCATATTCCCGTCCTGCTTTGTGATGCATCACATACAGCACCAACGACGCGTCCTTGCCCGTGCCCGTTTCCGATGCAGGAATCGTGACTACAGCACGCAATGGGGAACGGTGCAGCTTCAACGGATCGCCCAGCTTGATGCCGCTTTGTGCATCTGCAACCTGGTGAACGCCTTCAAGGGGTGAACCGACCCAATTCTTGGCCCC
>CAYTYD010000130.1:987-8578 GCA_964441555.1 uncultured Phycisphaeraceae bacterium
AAATGGGATAACGCGACAACACCGATTGCTCAATGCCGCGACCGTCGCCCGCATCAATACTGGCGATGTGCACATAGCCAAGGTCAGAAAGATACTGATCGCGAAACTCTTTCAAGGCATCCAGCGATTCCACTTCACTCATTGCCATGATGTCCGGCTTCACGGCATGAATGGCCAGCGCCAATCCCTCCTTGTGGGGCTTTGGCTTCTCATCGCTGGCCTTGGAGTTCCCATCCGGCCGGTTGTCAAAGAGATTTTCAACGTTGTAAAACGCGAGGCGAATCGCGCCGGCGGGTTTGGCAGGAGGTGGATTCATGGCAGAAAAAAGTCCAGCGCGAATCGCAGTCGTATCAATCTTTGCCGCTACCGAAGCGTCCGGTGGAGTGCTCGCTGCAGGTTTGGTTTCCGGGCCCGATGTCGGGGGCTTGGCTGGGGGCGGCGCCGGTGCGCTCGATGGCTGAACTGCCGTTTCCTTCGCCAGCGGCGGCGCATCCCCCTGCGCAGGGCCCGTGTTCGGGCTCAGCATGAACGTCTTGATCAGATACGCAATCACCACGATCTTGACAATCACGGCAAGAATGACAGTGGGTTTGGATGCTTGAACAGCCATGCGGACATTCCTTCTAGTGGGATCCAGTACCAGACGGTAGGAATGACGTCAGCAGAGGTCTGGGCAGCGCAGGCACCAGATATGTGTCTTCGGGTTGGCCCAACGCAACTGCCGCCGCCATCGCCCCGGAACGCACGGCTGACTCCATCGTCGCAGGCCACCCTGTGCGGGTGTAATCCCCGGCCAGAATCACTCCACCCGGCTCATCACTTCGCACGTCCGGGCGATAGAAATACGACTCTGGAGTTGGCACAAAGGTCGCACGCCGCTCCTTGATCGTCCGAGCCCACAGAGGTTTCTGCCTTCTCGCACCTTCAAAGCACGCCTCAAGATCCGCGCACACCCGCTCCACGATCTCCGCCTCACTCAGATTCATCCACGCCAGCGCCCCCGAAATCACGCAGTGCAAATGCCTTCCTTCCTCATCTTTGCGGAAAACCCACTGCGTGGCGCGATCCACCAGCACCGCATGTGGATATGCACACACTGCCTCCGCGAACTTCAAATGAACACCCAGAATCGGCGCATGGTCCAGAAGATCCAATCCTGCAATACGATGGTCCCTCTCGCGCAGCTGCTGCGATGCCAACGCCCGCGTGCGTTCAAAGGGCATCGCGCACACCACACGCTCTGCCTTCAGAACTCTTCCATCCGACAATTTCACCTCGTGTGCATCAAACTCCGCCACACCGGCGCCAGTCCAGATTTCTGATCCCACCTTGGCCAGCATCTCCGGAACTCGCGCATAAAGCTGCGACAGGGGCACGCGGCTCACACCGATGGCACTCGCCTGCGGAGTTGCGAAAATCGCATCCTGAAACACATGCAACGCCGCCTCCGCCGAGCATTGGCTGGGCAGGCAATTGCACGCGCTCACAATGATCGGTGTCAGCAAACGCTCCACCAGCACATCCGACTCAATTCCCTCCCGCCTCATCCACTGCAAAAAACTCACATCCGCGAGTCCCGACCTCTTCGTCACCATCACCCGCGCCGCAAGTTGCATCGCCGCCAGCTTGGCCGGCAGATCCAGGAATGTCGCACCAAGCAGCGATGGCAATCCCTGCATCGGCGCAGGCAGTGGGGCGGCACTGATCCTGCTCACCGTTGGTTGTTTTCCCTCCGGGGCATGGATCCAGTGCTGATCCGTCGTCCAACGCAGCAGGTGATCAGCCCCGATCTGTCTCAGAAAAGCCAGATACTGCGTGCAGCACCCCAGCGCCACATGCTGGCAATTGTCAATCTCTTCGCCACTACGCGGCTCAGTCGTCGAAGCCGCCCTTCCTCCCAGGTGCCGCCGCGTCTCCAGCACCGTGCAGGCCACACCCTGATGTGCCAATGTCATCGCCGCCGACAAGCCAGCGAGGCCGCCGCCCAGAATCACAATGGGATGCTGCTCAGGCAGTGGCATGGGCGTGCGGCACCGTCGATTCCTTCACAAACAGCGAAGAAGAAAGAATGGTCAATTTCCGAACCAACGGAACTCGAATTCGCTGATCCGAAACAACACCCTTGGGGTTCATGGCAATCCGCTCCAGCAGGGTCTGGTACAGCCGCGTCATCGTCGCCAGTGAACGACGGCACTCCCCGGGAATCATCGAGTCCAGTTCTTGCGTCGAGTGGTACAACTTCCGCGCTTCTTCCACCCATTGCTCGATGAATGATCTGCACGCCCGCTCATCACGCCATGTCAACACGTCTTCCGGCGTAAGTCCAAACTTCCGGTACGAATCCAGGGGCAGGTACGTCCGCGGCGGCTGCATCCGCGCATCGGCTCCAATATCACGCAGAATGTTCGTCAATTGAAACGCCAGCCCGCGCTTTCTTGCCAATTCCAGTGCCGTCGCCCACTCCGAATCCGATTCTGGCAAGGACGATCGCCAGATCGCCGTGCAGATCATCCCCACGGTTCCCGCCACCTCATGGCAATAGAGATCCAGTTCACCTCTGGTCTGAATCGCACCGGGATTCTGATCGCGCCTCAGCCCATTCAATGCCTCATCCAGCCACTGCCGCTGAATCGGATACTGCCTCAGCGTCTGCTGAAAGCTCGGCCACAGCGACGCTTCATCCGCGATCTCTTTCCCACTTCCTAACACTTCTTTCGTCCGCTCTGCAAAGTCCTCCAAGCGAATCGCGCCCGTCGTCGGGCCCGGCGATTCGTCCGCCAGATCATCCGCGCATCGCATCCACGCATAAATCGCATACAACGCCGCCCGTCGCGGCTGGGGTGTCAGCATCAGGCCAAAGTAGAAATTCCGCGCCCGCTGACGCGTCACATTCCGGCAATATCGCTCCGACATCCCAATGTCCACACCACAGAGTAGCAGGAACGTGAATAAGCCACGAATCTGTTCCAGTCATCCAGCTTTCTCAGGGATTCCCGCCAACGATCACGCCGCCGTGCTCAACCCACCCTCATCCCGCGTCCAGGTCTTCCCCTTCGCCTCCCAAGCCGCGGCTCACGCTGCCGATCGCATCCAGGAAGTCATTCGCCGCCGCGCTTCAGAAGGCCGCTTGGCTCTCCTGGCCATAGATCTCACCAGCATCGGTGATACAGGTAACACGCCCGATGCCATCCATCTTGTCCTCGCTGAGGTCGCCCAACGCGTGCAAGTTGGCACCATGTCGCTCGCCAACGTCGCCGCCATCCCTGTGTGGGATTGGTGGCCCGCTGGCTCCACAGGCCACAGCCGCTCCGCACACCTGCGTCACATCCTGCAAACCCGCACCGATATCTGCGGAGCCAACATCTGGTCTCTCGAAGCGGGCGAACGTCAATCCCTCGGCCCCTTCTGCACCACCATCGAAAACCGCATCGCCGAACTCGGCGGCATCGATCTTGTGCTCCTCAGCGCCCGCCCGGATTGCCAATTGGGCCAGAATGAAATTGACGGGTGGATTGAGTCGCGCACTCGCCTCGTCTTTGCGATGGATGGTGAGCATCCCCGCCGCGCCATCACCCTCGGAGTCTCCAATCTCCGCGAAGCGGCATCCCTCATCCTCATCGGTACCGGCGGTGATCACGCAGACAGCATGGAGTATCACGCCAACGACCATGTCAACACCCTCCTCGACAAGGCAACCCTCATCGCCGATCGAGCCGCTGCCACATCGTTGCCTTACATCGGGTTTCCCTGGCGTGTTGCCCCGCTCGCTGATGTTGGGCGCACCTGGGATGATCTCACCATCGCTCATGCCAGCATCGCCGAATCTTGCGTACACGGTCTGGCCTTCCATCGTTGCCCTGAGCTCTACGCAACATTCGGTGGCGTCGCCCCGAATCAAGATCCCGGCCCCGCTCTTCACAACATCGCCCACAGCGCTATTCGTGGCTCGGTAAACCCTCTTGGTTGGAAGCGGGTACTCATCGTGTCCCGCGATGCGCAAGCCCCTTCGCGAGAACTCCCCGGCATGCTCCGTGCCATCTCCGAACAACTTGTGACCGTGCACACCGTGTGCCTCCACGGAGCGCCATCCGGCTCACATCTGTACACCACCTGCCCCGCCGACACACTCGCGGCTTGGAAGCACTGCGTTACTTCCGCCATCAACACACACAAGCCCGACCACATCATCGCCATCGACGATGTCTCCGGCTTGCTTTCCCAGGCATCGCTCGAATCCTCCGCGGGCCAACCCATACAGGTTCTCTTTTCACGCCACGTCAACCCTTGGCAGTTCCAGTGGATCTGGCCCAGTCCCGCGCTCGCCTCGTGGAATGAATGCAAACCCGGCCTTTCAACCGCGCTCAAGCACATCCGCGACATCATCGGCACCGATCGCGAGCTTGAGCTCCTCGGCCTGGTTCACTAGATCAAGCCCCTGTCTACGCCGCGATCAGCGTGTCCGTCTTGGATTTCACCAGGGCTGCAAACCCATCCGCCAGTTGGTCAATATCTTCGCGTGTGTGTTCCGCCGTCAACGTGATTCTGAAATACCACTGCGCTGGTCCACCCGGATATTCGATCACCGGCGCAAACACTCCTCGATCCAGCAGCGCAGCGCTGATTTCATCCATCTTCGCCTTTGATTCAAGCACAAAGGCCAGAATTGGTGTCGGAGCATCATTCAGACACACTCCGCAGCCAGCCAACTTCCTCCGCAGATATCCCGCCTGCGTCAGCAGACGCTGCGAAAGCTGGGGACGCTCAATCAAAATCCGCACCGCCTCGCGTGCGGCCTCGATCATCGGCGGCGGGCAAGGCGTTGTGCCGCGATAAATGCGTGCAGTGTTCTGAATGCGGTCAATCAATTCCTTCTGCCCAGCGATCACGCCTCCATAGCACCCCAGCCCCTTGGCCAGCGTCGTCGTGATCACCACGCGTGGATCATCCACACCAAAGTGTGCGCACGTTCCCCGTCCATTCCGACCCAGCACGCAGAATCCGTGGCAGTCATCAACAATCAAGATTGACCCCGCCCCCGGCAGCGCCTTCACCAGTTCAGGAACTGGCGCGATCACGCCATCAGCCGTAAAAACTCCATCCGTCAGAATCACCACAGCATCGGCACCCACCTCAGCCGCCGCGCGCTGCGCCAGCTCCGCCGCGTGGGCCGCATCCCGGTGGCGAAACCGCACCGTCCGCATGCCGCTGGCTTCCGCCGCATGCCCCACCGAGCGATGCGACTTCTCATCAATCAACGCCACCTTGTGCGTATGCCCCAGCGTCTCACACAGCGCCACATTGGCCGTATACCCCTCCGTCGTCAGGATTGCCGCCTCGCGCCCCAGAAACTCCGCAAGCTCCGTCTCCAGCGCGGTATGCGCATCGGTATTCCCCGTCGTTTCGCGGCTCGCCGTCGTCGTCAATCCATACTTCCCCATCCCCCGAATCGCCGCCGCATGAACCCGCGGCTCATGCGCCAGTCCAAGGTAATTGCACCCGGCAAAGTTCAGCACCGAACGTGCCTCACCCCGCACCGGAAAGACGGCGTGCGTGGCGGAAAGTTCACGATTGGGAACGCGTGGCATGGTGAAAACGTATCGGCCTTCCACGCTCAAAGTATTCACATCCCCAACTACATCCCCAACTACATCCCAGATGGAGCGTGCACCACGCTGGGAATGCTCGCCATCGTGTGCAGTCCCGGTGGGGCCGCCAGCAAACGGCCGATCGCATTGCAGGAAATCGCCGAGGTCGCCAAGTCGCCGTGCACGCCGCCATGAATCACGCAGTCAATCGGCGGATCAGCATCGATCACCACCCGGTCGTGCGGGTCCGCCTGGCCGATCGCCGCCTGGAATTCCAGCTCAATCACCGTGTGCTCATCGAAATAACCCCGCGCGGTCTGCCGCACGCCGCTGGGCGTTCCCTTGGCGATCGGACCGATCGCGCAGTTCAGATCGCGGCTCGCCAGCACCGGGGCAATGTCCTCTTCCCAGCGTTCAATCTTCAATCCCACATAATGCGCGATGAAGTGCAGCGATTCCCCCAGCCCCACGTGCCGCAGCGTCCCATCCTTCACACGCTTGGCAAATTCCGCCTCGCTGATCCCCGCCCCGATCTTCTTCTGAAAGGGTACCCGCCGGCTCGAAGCATCCTGAATCCGCGAACACTTGATTCCCCGCACGTTCTTGCACACCGCCGTCAGCACGCTGGGCAATTGGTCCATCAGGAATCCTGGATTGACACCCGTTCCCAACAGGCGCCCACCGTGCCGTTTGGCCAAGCCGTCCAATTCTTCCGCAAGCCCCACGTGCCGCAGCCACGGATATACCAGTTCCTCACAGGTGCTCACCACCGCCTTGCCGTTTCGCAGCAACGTGCGGAAGGTGTCCGCGCACGCCGCCAGATCGCTCGAGGTCGTCACAACCGCCGCATCAAATCGCGACCAGTCGTCGATCGCATCCAGTGAGGGAAGAATGCTCTGACTCCCCTCAAATTGCGGCACAAAGCGCCCCAACTGCTTCCCCGCCAGTTCGGGCGATGAGTCCACCGCCTCCACCACCCGAGCCAGTTTCCGCTCGGTCAGTTCGCCGATGATCCGCTGTCCCAGTGGGCCCACGCCGATATGAATAATGCGATGCATGTGGGCCAAGAGTACGCCGTGCCAGCACTGAGTCTTTAGGAATCAAGAATCTTGTGCAAATGCCCCCCGGCACAGTTCAAGAGCGTCTGGGCCTCGCCAGCCGACACACTCCTGCGGGTCATCACAATCGCCAGTTTCACGCTTCCCCCCGCCTCTTCAACTCGTGCCAATGCCGAGGCACGATCCAGCCCCGTCAGCGTGCCCACGATCCGCGCCGCCCGATCTCGCAGCTTCTCATTCGTGGCTTTCACATCCACCATCAGATTCTGATACACCCGCCCAGAACGGATCATCAGCGTCGTGGAAATCTGGTTGAGAATCAACTTGGTCGCCGTCCCCGCTTTCATACGCGTCGAACCGGTCACCACCTCCGGTCCTGTCGGCACCACGATCAAATGATCGCAGTGGGGCGGCATCGGAATCGGCGAACACGACAGCATCGCCGTCAGTGGTGGGTTGGCGATCGACTTGGCACACGCCAGTGCCCCCAGCACATACGGCGTGGTGCCCCCAGCCGCGATTCCCAGCACCGTGTCCATCCGCGAAAGCCCAAGCCGAGACAATTCTTCAATCGCGCCGTTCGGGTCGTCTTCTTTCCCTTCGCTTGACACCCGCAATGCGCCGTCCCCGCCCGCGATGATCCCGATGATCCGTCCTGGCGGAAGCTGAAAAGTGGGGGGGATTTCCGAGGCATCCAGCACACCCAGACGCCCGCTGGTTCCCGCGCCCAGATAAATCAGTCGTCCTCCGGCGATGAACGTCTGCTCCGCCGCGTGCAGAAATGCGGAAATCGCCGGTTTCGCGGCATCCACCGCCGCCAAAACCTCGCGATCCGCCGCGCTGATCAACCCCAGAATGCCGTCAATCGATTCCGTATGAATCCCCGTCGTGGCTGGGTTGCGCGTTTCAGTCAGAATGTGAGATCGATCTGCCGGCAGCATGGAGTAA
>CAYTYD010000131.1:0-8535 GCA_964441555.1 uncultured Phycisphaeraceae bacterium
CTGAGTACTGAGTACTGAGTACTGAGTACTGAGTACTGAGTACTGAGTACTGAGTGCTGAGTGCTGAGTGCGGAAATAAGACATCAGCGGCTGAATCGTTTCAAGACGAGCGGGGCGATGAGGAGTGCGACGGCAGCGCCGGCGAGGACATCGCTGAGGTAGTGGGCCTTGAGGACGACGCGGGCGGCGGCGACGGTGATGATGAGGAAGATCACGAGCCATTTCAGCCGCGGATAGAACCACCAGAGAGAGAGACCAAGTGCGGTGGCGCCGGAGGTGTGGCTGCTGGGGAAGGACCAGAGATCGGAAGTGCCTTTGAGCCAGAAGAGCCAGGGGGAGCGAAGTTCGAAGCCGGTGGGAGACGAGGAAGACGAGAGGGGATAGGTGCCGAGGGGACCGGTCATGAAGGAGGGATCGGCCAGGACGGGGCGGGGGCGACCGAAGGTCATCTTGAGGATGTAGGTGCAGGCGGCGACGGCGAGGATGGTGATGACGATGGTGAGAACGCGGCGACGATGATGAGGATCGAGGAGGAGGATGAGGATGCAGCTGAGGGTGACGGTGAGGGCATCGCCGAATTGTTGTGCGGTTTCGAGAGTGCGGCGGATGTCTCCAGCGAGGGAGATGGATTTGGCCCAGGTGTGGATGTGGCCGTCGATGGGCCAGGTGGCAAAGCAGCAGGCCAGGAGGATGAGGCCAGCAATGAGGAAGGAAGCAGAGTTGCGTCGCGTGGCGACCGTACCATCGTGAGGCGTCGCTGTCGGCGCGGGAGATGTTGGATTGGGGATGGGCATAGACGAGTGAGCGACGAACAGGCACAGACAATACGACCCTTGGATGCCTTGCCGAGCCCGGCGGAGTTGGTTTCGACGCGCTGGTGGCGGGCGTGGTTTCAGAAGGCATCATCGAGCTGGCAGGGGGGATTCGCGCTGCTGGTGTTGTGCCTGTGCACGTTTTTGCCAGGGTTAACGACGATTCCGCCGGTGGATCGGGATGAGGCGAGATTTGCGCAGGCGAGCCGGCAGATGGTGGAGTCTGGGACGGTGGAGGGGTGGGTTGTGCCGCGGGTGCAGGAGCGTGCGCGGTTGAACAAGCCGCCGCTGATTTACTGGTTGCAGGCGGGGTGTGTGAAAGTGGCGGAGGCGGTGGGGGTGGAGAAGGCGGCGGACCGTATCTGGCTGTATCGCGTGCCATCGCTGTTGGCGGGGATCATCGCGGTGCTGGCGACGTGGCGGCTGGGATTGCGGATGTTTGAAGCGAGGGCGGCGTGGCTGGCGGCAGCGCTGCTGGCGGTGTGCCCGGTGATGGTGTGGGAGGTGCGGCAGGCGCGAGCGGACATGGTGCTGTTGGCCGCGACGACGGTGGCGATGGGGGCTTTGTTTTCGATCTGGCATGCGGATCATGAATCGAAAGTGGCGCGATTGAAGTTGAAGCAATCGCGGGTGCTGTTTTGGGGGGCGATGACGGTGGCGGTGATGGTGAAGGGGCCGATCGCACCGATGATCGCGGCGTTGACTCTGGGCGCGCTGGCGCTGATGAGGAGGAAGCGCGGGGTGATGGGAAGGTTGGGGCTGGTGCCGGGGATGATGTGTGTGGTGGTGTCGATCGGCGTGTGGGTGGGATTGGTGGCGAATGAGGTTGGGTGGGAGACGTATTTCAAGACGATTAATGATGAGACGATCGGGCGGAGTATGAGCCCGAAGGAAGGACATGCGGGTCCGCCGGGGTATCACTTGTTGCTGGCGTCGGCGCTTTTCTGGCCAGGGTCGCTGTTGACGGGGCTGGCGCTGGTGCGGACGTGGCAGCATGGAATGGGGCCGACTGAATCGAGGGCTGAGTCGGGATTGAGTGATGAGCCGCGACCGGATGTTTCCTGGTTTGAGCGGGTGTGGGGGGCGATCAAGCGGCGCTTGCAGCATGGGGCGCAGGGGCGGCAGGCGGAGTTGTATCTGCTGGCGTGGACGATTCCGGCATGGCTGTTTTTCGAGTTTGCGGTGGCGACCAAGCTGCCGCACTACACGATGCCCTTGTATCCGGCGCTGGCGCTGATGAGCGGGCGTGCGGTGTTCACGGCGACGTTTGGGGCGATGGCGACGGTGACGACGCTGATGTCAAGGGTGGGGTATGTGGTGTGGAGCGTGCTGGGGATGGCGATCAGCTTGGCACCGGTGGGGATCTGGTGGAAGGTGAACAACGAAACGGGGATCGTGGAGTTTGCGATTGCGCTGTTGCCTGCGGTGTGCATGCTGATCGCGGTGACGATCGCGTGGAAATCGATTTTCCGCGGCATTCGTCATGGTGCGAATCGGGGGCAGTTTGTTTCAGCGCAATTTGCGAGTGTGGCGGGGGCGGTGGTGCTGGCGGCAGTGCTTTGCGGCATGGTGTTGCCCAATACGCCTCGATTGTGGGTGAGCAAGTTTGTGTCTCAGCAGGTTCGGCAGATTGATCCGGAGGGGAAGCGACCCCTGGCGGCGGCTGTGTATCACGAGGACAGTCTGATTTTCAACACGAACGGGCGCGTGCAGCGGATTAATGCGGGTGATGTGGCGGAGTGGTTGAAAGAGAACCCGATGGGGATTTTGATTTTGCCCAAGGAGATGGCGGAACGGCAGCCGGGGTTGCGATTGAGGGGCGAGGTGAGTGGATTCAACTATTCGAATGGGCGGACGGTGTATCTATCGATCTGTGAGGTGGCGTCAGCGCTGCCGCAACCAGAGCCGGTGCCGGAGGGAGTGCCGGATGGAGCGTTGAAGAGTGAACCTGAGAGCGGAGGCAAGCCATGAGTGGGCAACCTCCACGTGAAGCGATTTCGGGCATCATGCTGATTGACAAGCCCAAGAGGCCGACGAGCATGCATGTGTGCCGCATCGTGCGGAGAAGGTTGTTCAACGCGGGGCAACCCAAGCGGATCAAGGTGGGGCACGGGGGGACGCTGGATCCCTTGGCGACGGGGCTGTTGGTGGTGATGATCGGGAAGGCGACGCGGCTGTGCGAAAAGATCATGGCGGATGACAAGGAGTATGTGACGACGATTGATCTGGCACATACCTCGCCGAGTGATGATCTTGAGACAACGCCGGAGCCGGTGACGGTGAGTGAGGTGCCGAGTGCGGAGGATGTGCGGCGGGTGTGCGCCGGGTTTGTGGGGGTGATTCAGCAGAAGCCGCCGATTTACAGCGCGATGTGGATTGATGGGAAGCGGGCGTATGAACTTGCGCGGAAGGGGCGCGAAGTGGAGATGGCCGCGCGGCCGATACGGATTGATGAGTGTGAAGTTGTGAGTTATGAGTGGCCACTGCTGACGATTCGCGTGCGGTGCGGCAAAGGGACGTATATTAGAAGCTTGGCGCGGGATATTGGGGCAGCGCTTGGCGCGGGGGGGATGCTGACTGATCTGCGTCGAACGCGGATTGGAAGGTTTGATGTGAAGGATGCGATCGCGCTGGATGACATTCCCGACCCGATGGTGCTGGAGTTGGTGAGGCCGGTGCCGGAGGAGTTGAGGCACCTGATGCCACGATCGCAGGAAGAGCGCGATGCGGACGCCGCGGGCAAAGATGATTCAGATGTTGAATCAGATGAAGAAGGCGACTAATCCGCATCATCGCCGCTAGTTGCGGGATCCTGATCTGGTGAGGCGAGGGTGGTGCCGGGGATGAGCGTGGGCATCCAGACTTCTTCCAATTCCTGGCCATCGCAGACGCGGCGGATGAGGAGATAGCGCAGCGTGGAACTGGAGAAGTGAAGCGAGAGCATGAAGGCAGCGACGCCGAGGCCGAGGCAGACGCGCCAGAGCTGAAGAATCCAGATGGTGATGCGATCGGAGAGGCCAAGCCCGGCGATGTCCTGGAATGATTTGCTGACGGGGCGATGGGCGAGTTCGAGGATCTGGCGACCTTCGGGGCCGACGAACGTGCCTGCCGCGGCGGTGGAGAGGGATTCGACACCCGCGAGGACGAAGGCGATGAGGGTGGTGAGGATGAAGGTCTGGATGAGCAGGACGAGTCCATAGAGGAAGAGTCGCAAGGGGCGACCTGCGACGTAGGCGAGGGTGCGCTGGCCAGCATCGATGGCATCGGTGCCTTCGCAGGCGATGGTGGGAAGGAGGAGTGGCCAGCCGACGAGATATCCAGCGATGATGAGAACGGCGACAAGGGCCAGACCGATGGCGACGAGGTGAAGGATGGCGCCGACGACGTTGAGCATGGGCCAGCCGAGAGAGAGTCCGGTGAGGGCGATGGCTCCCCAGAGGAATGCGACGAGGATGATGGGAGTCGAGATGGCGAGAAGGCCTGAGATGGATTTGGAAAGGCCGAAGCGGAGGGCGCGGTGCCAGGGGACGGTGATGCCGCGGCAGAACTCACCGGCGACCATGCGCGAGAGGGTGAGGCCGGTGACAATGAAGATGAGGAGCATCGGGACGACCATCAGGGGGGTCCAGATGGGGTATTCGTGCAGGGTGTTGCGCGGGGCGGTGTAGACCAATGCCCACACACCATCGGCGACATCGCCAGAGTGGAAGCGACGGGCGGCGTCGAGGGTGGTGCGAGAGGCGTCGAGCATGCCGCTGGTGAGGTGGCGGAAGGGTCCGGGGCCGTCGACGAAGGCCTCTGGGAGTTTGGCAAAGAGGGACATGGCGACGACGGCGAAGAGGGACAGGAGGAGGCGTTGAGGGCGGAGGGCCAAGCGCGGGGCGTTGAGAAGTTTGGGCCAGAGGAGGTCGTCGAGCAGGTCGTAGAGGGTGATGGGTCGACGAGGTGCGACCGAGGTGGAGGGGCGGGATGTTGAGGGGTCGGGGGAGTTCAACGCCGGTGATGCTAGCCGATTCGATGGGATGTGGAGTTGCTTCGGGTGTGTGATGGGGCCATGATTGGCACGATGCTCAAGAACGTACTGGCCTGGGTGTGCACGGTGGTCGCAGTCTTTGCGCTGGGGCCGCTGGTGACCTACCCGATGAAGCGATTGCATGCGCTGGATGGAAGCGCGGATGTGACGCTGCTGGTGAATCGATCACCCATGCTGGGGATCGGTTTGTTGGCGTTGTTGCTGATCGCCATGGTGGGGGTGGGTTTGGTGGTGGGCTGGATCGTGAACAAGCCCACAGGAATGGCGAGCGCGTGGTTGATTGCGGCGTGGGGCGCGTGGCGATTGAGCACGGTGGACAAGGTGTACGCCGCCACCGGCGCGGCTGCCAACGTGATGTGGCTGCTGGCGATTGAAGGTTTGATTGTGGCAGGAGCGGGTGTGGTGCTGACGGCGATCTTGCGCGGCGATGACGGAGGCAAGCAGGAAAGTGTGTGGGCGCGCTTGGGCTCGATTCGTCAACCCGCCTTATGGGCTGGTGTGATTGCCGGGGCGGTGGTGGGGGGAATCGCAGCGCACGTTGTGGGATTCCAGCCATTGAAGGGGCAGGCGTTTGCGGCGGCGGCGATCGGTTCGATCGGTGCGGCGGCTGCAGCGCACTTGACCATGCTGATGATGAAGAAGGACCCATCGCCCTTGGCAGGAGCGATTTCAATCTTGATTCTGGCTGCGGCAGGGCCTGTGGTGGCGCAGATGTTGTATGGAAACGGGTTGGCGGCTGCACTGCGGGCCGGACCTGGTCTGACGGGTGGTGGTGGAATTGTTGGATTCAGCGTGCCGATTTCACTGGATTGGCTGGGTGGAATGCTGCTGGGATTGCCGATCGGTGAAGGGTGGGCGGTTTCGATGATCGACAAGCGGATGCATTCGGCCACGAATCCGGTGGTGACATCGGTGATTTCGGCGGCTGCATCGACATCTGAATCGGCGGGTTGAGGGCGGCATCAAAAGATTGAACTGGTGAAGCGCAGCGACATCCGGCACGCTCTGGGTGGCGAAGTGTGCTTGGGGTGAGTTTGGGATTGGGCCCCTACGATGCGGTGTTGAAATGCTGGCGGATTTGTTTGGAATCTGTCAGGTGAAAGGGATTCATGAACGTGACGCCGGAAGATGCTCGCAATGCCGCGGTCATGCCTGATGTTCAGGCGAGCGCGGATCGCCGCCAGATCGCGATTGATCGAGTGGGTGTGAAGGATGTGAAGTATCCGTTGCGGCTGCGGACACCGGATGGTGGCGAGCAGACGACGGTGGCTTCGATCAATATGTACGTGGCGTTGCCCCATCACCAGAAGGGGACCCACATGAGCCGCTTTCTGGAGGTTTTGAACGACGAGACGAGTGAGCCCTTGACGCCGGAACGGTTTCCGGCGATTGCGCGAGTGATCTGCGAGCGTTTGAACGCGCAAGAGGCGCATATTGAGGCGACGTTCACCTATTTCATTAAGAAGCCAGCTCCGGTGACGGGTCAGCCGGGCCTGATGGATTACAAGGTGACCTTTGAATGCACTGCGAACGGGCATGTGGATTTTGTGATGGGCGTCACGGCTCCGGCGGCGAGTTTGTGCCCGTGCAGCAAAGAGATCAGCAAGTATGGGGCACACAACCAGCGGTGCCACATTGAGGCGAAGGTGCGCTTTACGGGCCAGATGTGGATTGAGGACCTGGTGACGCTTTTGGAGCAGGCGGCGAGTTCGCCGGTGTATGCGGTGCTGAAGCGACCGGATGAGAAGTGGGTGACGGAGAAGGCGTACGAGAATCCCAAGTTTGTGGAGGACATCGTGCGCGATCTGGCGGTGTCGCTGGATGACCATCCCCAGATTGAGGTTTACTCAATTTCGAGCGAGAACTTTGAGTCCATTCACAACCACAACGCGTATGCACAGATCACTCGGGATAGGCGGAGTGAGGGAGCGGGTGGGGCCCGGGCTGGGCACTGAATTGAATGTGTCACAACGGCTGATGAGAATGGTCAATTGGGCGGGGTGAAGAGTTCGGCGCGGGTACGATCGCGCGCGAATGGATTCGCGTCTTTCCACTTTGATTCCCAGCATGTTTCACCGCCGCGTGTTGCTGTTGTCGGCAGCGGTGGGGTTGGCGTTTGCGCCGTTGCTTTTGGCGACGGGCCGGTTGGCGCTGGTGAAGCATGAGGAACTGTTCAAAGAGGCCGAGCAGCGGCTGATGCGGCGGCAGTGGACGGCGACGACGCGCGGCAAGATCCTGGATCGCAAAGGTCGAGTGCTCACGGTCGATCGTCCGGCGTATGGGTTGGCGATTCAATATGACGTCTTGGCTGGAAAGTGGGTGGAGAGCGCTGCGCGGCGGGCGGCGATCAGGGCGCATCGGCACGACTGGCCGGACATGTCACCGGTTCGACAGAATGAACTGGTCGAAATGTATCGAGTGCAGTTTGCCGCGCACATGGCGCGATCGTGGACGGAGTTGTCGCAGACGCTGGGTGTGAGCGAGACAACGCTGAACGAGCGGCGTGATGCCGCGGTGGAGCGGATTGCGCGGGCGGCGACAAGGCAACTGAATCGCAAGCGCGTGATTGAATTGAACGCGGCGTCGGAGCGCGGAGATGAGTTGACGCCACGACTGATGGAGGAGATTGAGAAGCGGATTTCGCGGCCAATCGCGGAGCAGACGGCTCCGGTGATGATTCTGCCGAAGATTTCGGATGATGCGGGATTGCGGTTGCAGGTGGCGATGGGAGATGAGGTGGAATTGGTGGTGGAAGGGGAGGATGCGCCCAGGGTGAAGGTGCCTCGGTTTCCCGGGCTGCGCGTGTCGGATACGGGTGATCGCGAGTATCCGTACGACGTAGTGAATGTGGAGATTGATCGACGGACGTTGCCGACGCCGGTGCGGCACGATGATGTGATGAAGGTGCGCGTGGAGGGTGTGGCGGCGCACATTCTGGGGCGGATGCGGACGCGGCCATACGAGGGGGATTTGAAGAAGCGAGAGGAGAGAATCAAGACCGATGCGGCGTTTGCGGCAAGGGTGCTGACGGATGCCGGGGTGGATCGGGGAGAATTACGGGATGTGGATCCGGTGGGAGATGTGGGGATTGAGGCGAGTCATGAGTTGGAGTTGCGGGGCTTGCGTGGTATGCGTTCGCGGCGGATGGATACGGGACAAGAGGTGGAGCTGCCACACGTGCCCGGCCAAGATGTGTCGCTGACGATTGATATCAATCTGCAGGCGCGAGTGCAGGCGGCGATGCAGCCACAAGTGGGATTGGCGGTGGCGCAGCCGTGGCATCGAGGGCCGACGACGCCATTAAATCCGACGGTGCCGGATGGCACGGCATTGAATGGCGCGGCGGTGGTGATTGATATTGCTTCGGGTGAGATTCTGGCGATGGTGTCGACGCCGAGTTTTTCGCGGGCGCAGTTGGCGGAGGATCCGGACCAGATCTTTGAGGATGAGGTGAATACGCCGTACCTGGATCGTGCGATTGCCAAGAGTTACGCGGCGGGGTCGATCGTCAAGCCGCTGATGTTGTGCGGCGCGGCGAAACGCGGCGTGTATCAGCCAGGGATGACGATCGAGTGCACAGGGCACCTGTTGCCTAAGCAGCCGAATATGTATCGGTGCTGGGTGTACAAGCAGACCAATGGAGTGCTGACGCACACGACGCAGTTTGAGCATCCACTGAGCGGGCGTGAG
>CAYTYD010000132.1:0-8467 GCA_964441555.1 uncultured Phycisphaeraceae bacterium
ATGAACCCTTGCCTGATAACTTGATGGGGACTTTGGAGAAATCTGAGGCGTCGTATTGAGTGCCGGGCTCGACGGAATCGAGCGTGATACCAACCCCGGCGGCGAGGGTTGTGAGTGATGAGACGCGCTGGTTGACGGACGATGCCGGCGCAAGTTGGATGGCGGTCTTCTGAAGGTCACCCTGACGGGCTGTGAGCTGCGCGCTGAGTTGGCGCTGGAACTTGCTGGTTTGATCAAGCTTGGCACGAAGATCGGCGATTTCCGTCTGCTGGCTGATCTGCTGTTCGCGGCGCGTGGCACTGGGGGCAATCGCGGTGAAGTATGCGATCGCCGTGACTGAGAGGCAGATGGCTGCGCCTGCGATATCAATGCGAAGAAGATGTGAGGAAGTGGGGAGGTTCATGGTGTGTTGCCCTCGGCATCGGCGAGTGAACATTCGACGCGAAACATGGCGACAGGACGAGAATTGAGATCGGCGACGCGGCTCTCGACGAGCTTGACAGTAGAAAAGAGACCGATGTTTTCCAGACGGAGAACAAATGCTGGGACAGATTCGAGCGTCGGTGCCATGCCGGAGAGCTTCAGTACAAAACGCGATGTGGTTTGTGGCGCGGATTTCTTCTTGCCGGGCAGGGGTTTCGTCGGCACTTCAGCCGTGACTTTGCTCAGTTCGACGCGATCGAGCAGCATGGAAGGATCGCGAAGGTCGGCGAGAACTTTGAGGAGTATGCTCCAATCCGGATGGCGTGACACCTCAACGGAAGTGCGCAGGCGGTGGCGGGCATCGGCGAGCTGCTTGTTGAGCTGTGCAATCTCGGATTTGCCGGTTTCGATATTGGTCTCGATCTCTTGTCGCTCGCGCTGCGCTGCGGCTCGCGAGGGCCCGCTGCCTGCGTACGTTCCGATCGCACCGGCGGTGACGAGGGCGATGTAAGCGCCCCCGGCGACGGCCCAATTCAGCATTCTGCGACGGCGAGCCAGCGCGTGCGAATGGCGTTCGGGAAGGAGATTGAAGTCGTTCATGCAGCGACTCCGTGCAGGGCCGCACCGATGGCGACGATGAGGGCAGGATCGCTGTGATGACAATCGGGCCCGAGGATGAGCTGCGGCGTGATGATTTGGCACTCACAGGAAAGCAGACGAGCGAGAGTTTCGCGGAAGCCGGGAATGGAGGCGCCATCGCCACAGATGAGAAGTGGGCGGACTTCGGATCTGCTGTATTTGTGGGTGGTGAAGCTGATGGAAGAACGCACTTCCTCAGCGACACGATCGGTGATCGAGGTGAGCAGGTCGCGAATTTCGCTGAGCCGCGCAATCGGCGGAGTTGGGTCTGGCCCGCTCACTCCCACCCGGGTGAGAAGATGCGAGGCGATCTCGGCATCGATGCTCAGTTGAGTCATGAGTAGCCGGTGCATGCTCTGTAGACCCGCGAAATCCACGCGTCGCTGGAAGATCAGTGTGCGTCCGATGGCGATGGCGATGAGAGCGCTGCCGAGGCTGATTTCAAGGAGCGGCGTGATGCGATCATCATCCGCCAGGAGAGGGCGACAGGCGCGGAGGAGGGATGCAGCACGCAAATCGAGAATGTTGATGACCAATCCTGCCTGCTGGAGAGGTTGGATGAAGGCGTCGGCATCGGCAATGGAGCAGCCAACGGCCATGGCGCGGTCTGATTCGTGAGCTCGTCCAGCGCGGGGAAGTGGCCACCACGCGGTCTGGCACTCTTCTGGCTTTCGATTGGTCTCGCGGCAGAGTTCGGCGCGAGTGATTTCGCCGATGGGCGCGCCAGATGACACGGAGGGAACATCCATGAGTGCGGAGAAGTGCTTGTTGGTTGGGAGGCAGACTGTCGAGTGAAGGCCGCGCATGCCAGCGTCGGAGATCCTGGCGACGAGGGATTCGACTTCGGGCAAAGTGGGCGAGTCGCCATCAGTGGAACGGGCGCTCCGCACAGCCGAGGCAATGGCCCAAGCATCTCCTTCGCGCTCCAACTGCACGGCGTGGAGCGACTGCGAACAGACGTCCAGGCCGATTCGAGTGTGTCGAGAGTGACCGATCATTCCGCACCTCCGCCGCCCTGGGTCATGGATGTGAGATCAAAGAGCGGCATGAAGAGACTCATGGCCACCAGGCCGACCGCGATGCCCATGACGATGAGAATGACGGGCTCGATGATGCTGGTGAGAGACTTGATGAGCACCTCGTTGTCTTCATCGAGGACATCCGCCATCTGATTGAGCACAGGGGCCATCTGTCCGGTGCGTTCGCCATTGCGCAATGCCTCGGTGACAGCGGGAACGATGAGGCCGGAGCGCTCAAAGACATCGCTGATGTTCTCACCGTGGGCGACGGCGTCTTCGGCGTCGATGATGAGGTCGCGATAAAGGGAGTTTGTCACTGAATCACGTGTCAATTCGAGCGATTCGAGAAGCGTCACTTTGCCTTCCAGAAGCACGCCCAGCACTCGGGCAACGCGCGCTGTCGCAAAGGAGCGCGTGATGGTGCCAAGCTGGGGCAGGCCGAGGAGGAGACGGTCGATAAGTTTTCTTCCCGCATCGGTGATCAGGTACATTCGTGTGCAGACGACGATGGCGGCGATGCCGAGAATGAGCGCAGGCCAGTATTCACGGCACAATTCGCTGAAACCGAGCATGATCTTGGTTGTGGGGGGGAGGGGAGCGTTCAGCGATTGGAATAGTCCTTCGAATCGCGGCAATACGAAACCGACCATGACACCGAGCACGGCGATGGCCACAAAGATCAACAGGCATGGATAGACCATTGCACCAAGTAGTGAACTGCGCACTTTCTCCTGCTGGCGAGACAGATCCGCGAGACGCTGAAGCATGGGGGCCAGGCGACCGCCAGATTCTCCCGCGCGAACCAGGGAACGGGCCACAGGGTCAAAGTACTGTGGGTATTCAGCCATGGTTTCCGAGAGCGCTGCGCCCTGGGATATTTTCTCGATCATCGTGGCAATGACGTCGTGAAAGGTACCCGGAGGCGTCTGACGTTGAACAGCCTGCATGGCTTCCATGAGCGGCGTGCCGGTCGAAAGCATGAGTGAGAGCTGACGCATGAACCCAGAGACGTTCTTGAGGCGTTTGCCGCCCCCGGAAATGGAGCGTTTTGCCTGTGAGCTTGCCTGGCTGGAAGCGCGTTGCTTGGTGAGTTCGGTGACGAAGAGGCCCTGCTTGCGAAGCTGATCGCGAACGGCGGCTTCGTTGTCGCCCTCGACGATCTCCTTGTGCAGCTTTCCCTGTTTGTCGTACGCTTTGGAAAGGAATTTCATGCCGCGGTCCTCCCGCGATCATCCTGATTAATCTGCTCGTCTTCATTGATCGTGACGCGAAGGACTTCTTCAAGGCTGGTCTTGCCTTCAAGCGCAAGGAGCACGCCTTCTTCGCGAAGGTTGAGGTGGCCGTTGCGTTTGAGCTTTTCGCGAATCTCGTGCACCGGCGCATTGCGATGCACCAGGCGGCGCAATTCGGGAGTGACATCCATGACTTCATAGATGCCAAGGCGTCCGTGAAACCCGCTATCGTGACACTCGCGGCAACCTGAACCGTGCCGGAAGCTGCGTCCGACCTGATCAGCCAAGCCAGCATCGATGAGCACGGCTTCGGCGGGGTAATAGCGTGTGGCGCACGCGGAGCAGATGGTGCGAGCCAGACGTTGCGCCACGACGCCGTTGATGCACGAGGCGATCAGGTAGGGCTCGATGTTCATATCAGTCAGGCGGGCGATGGCACCGGGCGCATCGTTGGTGTGCAGTGTGGCGAGCACCAGGTGTCCGGTGAGCGCCGCCTGAATGCCGACGCGGGCGGTTTCCTCATCGCGAATCTCGCCGATCATGATCACATCAGGATCCTGGCGGAGGATGCTGCGGAGAGCGCGGGCAAAGTTAAAGCCGATTTGCTCGTGAACTTGAATCTGATTGACCATGTCAAGCTGATACTCGACGGGGTCTTCGACGGTGACGATGTTGACTTCGGGGCTGCGCAATAGATCAAGGGCGGAGTAGAGCGTGGTGGTCTTACCACTGCCAGTCGGGCCGGTGACCAGCACGAGTCCGTGTGGCTTATCAAGAATGGCCTTGAATGTGGTCATGGCTTCTAGGCGGAAACCAAGGTCCTCAAGGCGGACGCGCAGGTTGCGCTTATCAAGGATGCGCACGACGATTTTCTCGCCAAGCAGCGTTGGCATGCTGGAGACACGCAGATCGATTTCGCGCCCCTCGGCGACGATGCGCACGCGGCCTTCCTGAGGCAGGCGTTTCTCGGCGATATCCATCTTGCCGATGACCTTGACGCGAGACACGATGGCGGCGTGCATTCCTGCAGGAGGATTCATCAGTTCTCGCATCACACCATCGATGCGGTAACGAACGCGTGTGCCCTTGCGGTCGGGCTCGATATGAATGTCGCTCGCGCCATCCTTCACGGCGCTGAGAAAGGCAATGTTGACGAGGTTGATGATGGGGCTTCCCGCCACCATCTTGTCTAGATCCGTGGAAGGTCCATCATCCACGCTTTCTCGCTCGACGACTTCGACGTCCTGCTCAGCAAGAGACGTGAGGAAAGCGTCAACGTCGACATTGCCGCCAGCGTACTTCTTGAGATACTCGGCGATGTTGGCTTCGAGCGCGAGTACGGGCTTGATCTGGCAATTGGTGAGTTCGGCTAGGCGATCGATGGTGGGGAGACTCTGAGGTTCCGCCATAGCCACGATCAAGGTGTTGCGCACCTTGAACATGGGAAGCACCTTGAGGCGTTCACATTCCGTCTCGCCCACGAGCTTGAAGGCGGCAAGATCGATCAGGCCGTGGCGAAGCACACAGCCGCGAAGCCCGAGGGATTTGGCAAGCCCGCGCACCAGGGCGCCGGGCTGGATCACACCCTTCTCGACGAGGATCTCGCCCAGCATCTGCCCCGAGGCCTTTTGCTCAGAGAGCGCACGCTCCAACTGTTCGCGCGTGATCGCGCCCTGCTCCATGAGCACATCGCCGACGCGGATTCTCTTGTTGGGAGGAATCGTCATGGGTCATGCTCACAGGAAACTGCGCACCGCCGTTCCAACGTCGTCGTAATGCTCAACAAGAGGGGAAATGTCGGTCAGGTCAAGGACTTCGCGCAGCGTCTCATTGGCGCAGCACAGGCGGAGTGATTGCCCGCCCTCATTGAGTTCCTCGCTGATATCCAGAAGTGCCTCCAGCCCTTTGCCGTCGGCGTAGGCAATCTGAGAAGCATCCAGCACAAAGCGACCCAGACTCTTCTGAATCACATCGGAAACCCGACGGCGAAACGCGTTGACGTCGGCTTCGAGCAGCGCGCCCTGCGGACGCACCACCATCACCGCGCCGTGTCTCTGCTCGAGAATCTCCATGAGCGTGTATCCTCCTGAAGCGATTACGCTGCGACAGCCGGCAGCGTGACGGTGAATGTGGTGCCTTTGTCGAGTTGGCTCTTGACGGTGATGTCGCCACCGTGCAGGCGGATCACCTGGCGGGCCAGCGTCAGACCCAGACCTGTACCGGTGATGTTGGCCACGCGCTTGTCCTTGGCGCGGTAGAACTTCTCGAAGACCATTTCGGCCTCATCCGACTTGATGCCGATGCCGTTATCAACCACCTCGATGCTGAGGGTTTGTGCGGCGTGCTCGACACGCACCGTGACCTGCCCACCCTGGGGCGTGTATTTGAGCGCGTTGCCCACCAGATTGTGAAGAGCGACGGCGACTTTGTCGCGATCTCCCTGCAGCACGGGCAGCTTGGGCGGCAGCTGAAACGTGAGTGTGATTTCCTTTTCCTGTGCCTGGGCTTTGAAGTCGGCTTCGAGCTCGGTCAACATGGCGTCGAGACGCACATCGCCGCGGCGGATCTGCAGCGTTCCCGCTTCGATTTCCGACACGCTCAGCATGTCGGTGATGATGCGTTCAAGACGCCGCACCTCCTGATTGACGACGTTGAGCGCGTTGGCACGCGCTGCGGCATCGCCATCATCCTCGATCAATTGCTCGATGTAGAGACGGATATTGGTCAATGGAGTGCGGAGTTCGTGAGTGGCATGAGCGACAAACGCATTGCGGGCTTCGTCGGCCGCACGCTGCTGGGTGATGTCTTCGATCACCAGCACGCACATCACGCCCTCTTCGCGACGCACCGGACGCATGCTGAATCGAAGAACCCCCGCGCCAGGATCCTGAGTCTGCGACGGCGAAGTGGTCTTGTTCGTCGATTCGACCAGACGCCGCTGGCGAATCTGTCCGGCACACATTCCCTTGATCGCGGCTTGAACTTCAGCATTGCCGCAGGCCTTGTCGACTTCCATGCCGATGAGAGCGTCGCGACGCACCCCAAGTAATACTCCCGCGGCACCATTGGCGTGGCGAACGTGGCCGGTTTCATCAAAGATCACCACGCCCTGACTCATCGCGTCGACGGCCGTGATGAGTTCGCTGTCGCCATCTGTGCGATGGCGGAGTACTTCGGCCGCGCGTTCCGCGACGATGGCAGTGCGCTGCGAATTGGCAATCTGAAGCAGTTGATTCCACGCGATGGCTTCCGGTCCCAGATTCTCTGGTACTTTCAGTTGCATCGGATCATCAACGGTCCCCGAAACATTCATCAGGCACTCGCGGACTGCCGAGAGCGCGCGGGTCTTGCCTCGCACGTACCGATACATCAGCCAAAGCCCCGCGAGGCTCGCCGCGCCGATGGCGCCAGCGCCGAAGACAATCGAACTCGATGTCCAGACGACCGCCGGAACCTCTCCCGATGCGCTGACCTCGATGGCGCCGCGGCCGGGAATCACGGCGGAATTGCTCGCGAAAATGACGTCGCTGCTGGCTTCGGCTTGGGGTGATGAAAGTGGAGAGTCTGTCCATGTTTCAGGAAGTGCAGCTGAATCAATCTGCTTTGGGTCGGCATCTGCAATCACATGACCGCTTGGGAGCGCTACACGAAGCGTCTTGAGATTGTGCTGCTGGGCGGATTCGGTCACCATGGTGCGCAGAGCGCTGAGTTCATTGTGTGCGATCAGCCGTTCCGCTGCGGATTTGATACCACCGCACACGCTTTCGATCTCGCTGCGCCGGGTGGATTGCAGCAGCGCATGCTGGGTATCCACTGCCCACCAGGACCACGCGGCAGTCGCGGCAATCAGCACCCCTCCGAGCGCGAGCCCGGTGAGTGCCACCACTCCCTCGCCGCGCGAGAAGACGCGACGACGCACTGATTTCAGCGTCATGGGGCTGACCACGGCAACACCTCCCGGATCGCATGCGCGACCTCGGGAGGACTATCGGTTATCGGGAACGCTACTTCACGTCCTCGCCGGTTATGCTGGACATTTCCCCCGAATCGGGTGGGTCCATGTTCCCCGCAGCGCGTGACAGCCACAGCGGGGCGGCGTTGTAATCCTGTTCCGCAAGCGTGATTTCCGCCATCGCTGTGCACATGGCCTTGCGCCAGGCGTGCCCTGTGCCGCAGGTTTTGTAGACCGCGTCCCAGGCACTTTCGAACAGCTCGCGAGCTTCGGAATAACGATCCAACTTGAACAGGATCAGGCCGCGGGCGACTTTGACATGCGCGAGCTGGTCTTCAGGGGTCGCCGCTTTTCCATCGATGTTCTTCAATGCGGTGGCGGTGATTTGCTGGGCCCGTCCCAGGTCTCCGCCGTGCATCAGGCAATGTGCTTCGATGGCCTGAGCCACCGCGACTGTGTGGTGCTTCTCGCCCACGATGTCTTTGAGGAGCACCGCTGACTTTTGTGCTGTGTCAATCGCTGCCTCGAACTGCCCATCTTGCGCCTGAAACCAAGCCAGGTCACGATAATTCAGCGCTGTCATCAGCGGATCTCGAATATTCACCGGCATGCTCATGCGCTGATTGAGTGAGTCCTTGGCGATGGCCGCGGCCTCGGCGGTGCGGCCCAGGTCTAGCAGAGCGATCGAGGCCTGCTGCTGAAACATCAGGATGGCAGTGATATTGCGTGGCGAATTTTTGCGTGTGATCGCTTCGCCTTTCTGGGCGGATTCCAATCGTTCAGCCGGACGAAGCTCTGCGCCAGCCGCCTCACCCAAGCGTGTGCACGTATCGACAAGCGCCGGATCATCCGGACCGAGCAGCTGCTCCTGCAAGCGCAGATAACGCAGGATGGCATCGGTGTGCGTCGCGCCTTCCTTGCTCAATTCGCGAGGAGTGGGGGTGCGATACACCTTGGCATCCGCTTGCACTTTGCGGATCAACTCGATTCCCTGCCCACCCCAGCAGCGCACGAACTCTTTCCCCAGTTGACTTTCCGGCAGATTCGCGGCAATACGTGCCCCATCCACCAGCGTGGCCGTGACCTCGGGATCGCGCAATGGCAGGAGAGCCATCTGCACACGCAGCGCATTGCTGAGCAGTGGTTCCGCACTGGTGTAATCCTGGCGTTTCAGTGCCAGTCTGCCCCGCAGACCATACATC
>CAYTYD010000133.1:0-8460 GCA_964441555.1 uncultured Phycisphaeraceae bacterium
ATCGATCAGCGACCCCGTCCACTTGCCGAACTCGCCGCCGATGATCACGCCGACCGCCATGTCGAAGACGTTACCCGTGAGCGCGAAATCCTTGAATTCAGAAACGAAGCCCATGCGAGACTCTCCTTTGCAAATCCCAACCCACATCCCGAGGCAGAGCCGCCGCGGCATTTTGGGAAAGATGGAATCAAAATCATAACTCTTCGCGGCTGGTTTGCAAGAACGACCACACGTGTCGTATCCGTGTAACCACTGGCGCATTCAACATAACCACAATGGCATCAAATACTTACGCCAACGTGGTCCTGTCTGTTTTCCACAATGACCACGACCCCGTGCTGGGCATTTCGTGCATTTGCAGCACCTGGTGATACACCTCCGCACTCACCTCAAACCCACCGAACTGCGCTGTGTGGTCGTTGCCGATCTGCGCATCCATCACGACAAAGCCCAGCTCATCCAGCATCCGCGCCAACATCACGAGGCACACCTTGGATGCATCCGTCCCGCCCAATTCCGGCCGCGAGAACATCGATTCAGCACAAAATACCCTGCCCACCGCCATTCCGTAAATCCCGCCCACCAACCATTCACGCCTCTCTTCACCGTCATCCTTCAACCACGCTTCCACGCAGTGTGCGTGTCCCGCTTCATGCATCCGGATGAACGCCCGGATAATCGGCTCGGTCAACCAGCGTGAATGTTCATTATCACCCTTGCGAGGCACCGCACACTCTCGGATCACGCGCTCAAACGCAGTGTCCAACCGCAACTCAAACCTGTGCGTCCTCAGCCGCGTCTTCAATCGCTTCGGCACGTGTAGCGGCTGGCCAACCACACCGTCGCCCAAGCGTGGTGGCGCATCCTCTCGCAAACCGATCAACCACCGCCGCCGGGGCTGCACCCACTCAATCCCCTCTGGCTCCCCCGGCTTCACTCCCGCCATGGGAAACCACCCACCCCGATACATCGCCAACATCCCTTCCACGGATTCCAGCGGATCCACCCACACACGCCGCTCTCTCTCCTCTCCCGTCGCCATGAAGAAGGATAGAGCCGCGCATCCACGCTCCATTCTTCGCCAAATCGACATTTCCTCACTTCCATTTTCACTTTGGGATTTGCCATGTTTTCCGCCTCCCCCGTATCCTCATTCTTATGTCCAACGCCCCCCTCATGCTCTCTGTCTCCGGCTGTCGCGGCATCGTCGGCGCCTCCCTCTCTCCCGCCGTTGCCTCCGGCTTTGCCACCGCGTTCGGTTCCTTTGTCGCATCACGCGCCAAATCAAAAGCCAATGCCCGCCCCATCGTCGTCATTGGTCGCGATGGCCGCCCCGGCGGCACCATGGTCCGCGATGCCGCGATCGCCGGGCTGACCGCCGCGGGGTGCGATGTCGTCGATATTGGCATCGCTATGACACCCACCGTCGGGGTCATGGTCGATCACGTCGGCGCCGCCGGAGGCATGGTCCTGACCGCCAGCCACAATCCTCAGCAATGGAACGGCCTCAAGTGTCTCATCCGCGACACTGATGCCAAGAAGAGCGCGGTCTCCGCCGCTGCGCCCGACAAAGCCACCGCCGACCAGATCATCAACATCTATAAGAGCAACACCGCCGCGCTCGCACAGTGGAACAACATCGGTGTGGTGTGTCACTCGGCTGGTGAAGCAACCAAGGTCCACTGCAAAAAGGTCGATGCCGTCGTCAACGCCCTGAAGGCCCGCGCGGCCATCAAAAAGGCCAAGTTCAAGATCGTCGTCGACTGCGTCAACGGCGCTGGATCCACCATCGCTCCCGCCTACCTTGCATCACTCGGCTGCAAGGTCGAAGTCCACGGCGACAAACCCGGCCAACCCTTCCCCCACACTCCCGAACCCCTCGCCGAAAATCTGGTCTCCCTCTGCAAGGCGGTCAAAAAGTCCAAAGCAGCCCTCGGCTTTGCCCAAGACCCCGATGCCGACCGCCTCGCACTGGTCGATGAAGATGGCCGCTTCATCGGCGAGGAATACACCCTCGTTCTCGCGACACGCGCGCTCTTCGAGCTCGGTGGCGTGAAGAAAAACTCATCCACCGCCGTCAACATGTCCACCAGCCGCATGATCGATGATCTCTGCGCATCCTTCGGCGCACGCTCCCTCCGCTCCGCAGTCGGCGAAGCCAACGTCGTCGAAGTGATGAAGAAAAACAAGTGCATCATCGGCGGCGAAGGCAACGGCGGCGTCATCTACCCCGCCATCACCTACATCCGCGATTCCCTCGGCGCCATGGCACTGGTCCTGGCCCTCATGGCCCGCACCAAAAAATCCCTCTCCCAACTCGTCAGCGAAGTTCCCTCCTACGCCATCGTCAAGCAAAAGGTCGAGCTCGCCCGCAAAGAGGACGCCAACCCCGCCTGCGACAAGATCGCCAAGGCGTATCGTGATCAATCCGTCAACACCATCGATGGTGTCCGCATCGATTGGGCCACGTACGGCGAGCAGAACGGCCGCGCTGCCGGAGGACCAGCCTGGCTCCATGTCCGCGCCTCCAACACCGAGCCCATCATGCGCCTCATCGCCGAAGCGCCCACCCCGGATCTCGCCCAGCGCATCCTTTCCGATGCGGCTGCCGTGATTGCCGGGTAATCTGCAGCACACGTGTTCAAGAAACTCTGGAACGCCATTTTCTCCTCGCACAAGACGCCCCCGGCGCCGAACCTTCCTCCCATCCGCGACACCGCTCTCGCACTCCTTGCGCACGCCGATGCCATGCCTTATGTCGGATGGGAAGCCGCTGAGGATTGGATCTCGCGTCAATCCGAATACCAGGACCACCCCCTTCTCCGCCGCGCCATCGCCTCTTACTGGCTCGAAGAATTCGCCCGAACCGCACCCTTCCCCGCGACACACTGGCGTAGCGGCACCATCGAGGGCTTTGCCCCCGCCAACAACAAAGGTGCCGATCTCCGCAACTCCACCGAACGCATTCTCCGCGTCATCCATTCCACCCTCATCAAGATCCGCGGCGCCAAACCGATTCCTCCCGTTGCACTCCTGGCCTTTCCAACGCAAGACACCTTCATCACCTATCACGCCAACCTTGTTCCGGAAGACACCGTCTCCATGATGCCGGGCGGTGTCTACTTCCGCGCTCACGACGGGTGGTTCCCCATGCTGCTTCTCAACATGAAAGGCGATCCGCGCAGCACCATCGCCCACGAACTCACGCATCACGCGCTGGCCGAATGCCACCTACCCATGTGGATCGAAGAAGGCCTCACCCAGATGATGGAGGAACGCGCTGCAGGCCGCCCACCCCTCCTCTTGAACGCAGAAGAAATCGCCCGCCACCGCCTCCATTGGCGCAGCGCCGGCTTTGAAGACCATCTCAGCGCGCAAGGATTTCACTCGCCCGATGGCGAAGTCTCGCAACGCTCCTACGAACTCGCCGAGTGGACCACCCGCCTCCTCCTCGAACAACGCCCCGATGACTTCTTCCGCTTCGCCCGCTCCTGCCGCACCCTCACCGCCACCGATGCATGCGAAACCCACTTCGGTGTCACACCCGACGAACTCCTCTCCTCCATCGTCCGCATGTAGCCCCCAAAAAACATATCTCTTGCACCCTCTGGTAGAGTGACATCTCAACCCAAGGGGTCACTCATGCTCCGCGCCATGTGTTTCGCCATCCTCTCGCTCGTCACCACATCAGTTGCCTCAGCACAAAACACCACCGAGTTCCTCGATAACTACTTGGGAATCGCCACTACCACTTCCACCTGTAACTCCAACCCCCCCTTCACACAGGTCCTCTCCTGTTCTCCCTACGGCTTCGGTCGCAATTGCCCCGGCAGCTTCTCGCCCGATCCTGTTCGCTATACCAATCTTGGACCACTCTCTCGCAGCATCGGCATGCACCCGCCCTCCACCGGCTCCATGGCGATCCGCTTTGATCTCGATGCGATTCGCCAATCCACCGGCCGCGAACCCCTGCAGTTCCTCTCCTACATCGGCATCGATGTTCCTTCTGGCGGCAACCAAGGCGCCATCTTCACTTGGTCCACTCCACTCTCCTCCGCCTCCGTCACCATCCCCACCGTCAACTTCGCCGCGCCATCAGTTTCTCTTGATATCACCGCCAGCGATTCACTCACCCTGCGCACCGAGCGCTTCGGCAGTTTCGCCGGCAATCACGCTGTCTGGGGCAGTGCACGCCTTATCCTCGGACCCGATTGTCCCTCACCCGCACTTGTCCCCACTCTCCCCGCCGACAACTTCTCCTGCCCTTCAGCAATCCTTACTCTGAGTGCTGATGCACGCTACTGGGGCCCCTTCACCTATCGCTGGCAGGTTCTCGAACCCACCGCACCAAATGATTGGGCCAATCTCGCCAACGGCCCATACAGCGGCACCAACGGCACCGCCTTCACCGCCAGCGGCACAGACACTCCCACCCTCACCATCCAAAGCCCTTGGGGCTCCCGACGAATCTTCCGCATCCGCTGTGCAGTCACCAACTCCTGCGGCACATCCACCACCCGTGAGTCCACCATCAGTATCTGCCCATCCAATTACAACTGCGATGGTGTAGTCGATCTCTTTGATTACCTCGACTTCGTTGCAGATTTCGCCGCCAACGCACCCAGTGCCGACTACAACCAGGATCAGGTCGTCGACTTCTTCGATTACCTGGACTTCGTTGCGGATTTCAGTGCGGGCTGCTGATCCTCTCCTGCATCCCCACTCTGTTACAGAACTCGCCTCGCCCTCCAGCGTCCTATGCCCTTCACCCGGAGCATCACATGCCCACGCGCCCATCACTGCTTTGGTCCCTCTGCACCGCCGCATCCGTTTCCGCGGCAGTCCTGATCACTTCACACCTCACAGGCCTGGTTTCACTCACCACCACAGACACACCCATTCTCACCACTCCCACACCATCAACAACCACAACCGCGCCCCTCGCCGTTCCACTCTGCTCCGCCACCGAACCCGGCGAAAAACTCACCTTCTCCGGTCGCGTACTCGATGAAAGCGGGCAACCACTTCCAAAGGCGTCCATCATCGCCTACCAGACCGATTCCTCCGGTCTCTATGTACCCCGCGGCAGCACAACTCGCAATCCACGCCTCCGCGCAGTCGCTATCACCGATGATCAGGGCCGCTACGCATTCACCACCATCCGCCCCGGCCCCTACCCAGGCACAGGCGATCCCGAACACATCCATCTTCATGTCGATGCCGCCATCCACGCACACACCTATGTCACCTTCTGGTTTGATGATGATCCACTCGTCACCGATGCCAAACGCCGCAACCTCGATCGCGAAACCGTGATCGTCAAGCGGCAGCGCGATGCCCAGGGCACATGGACCTTTACCCACGACATCCGTCTCAAAGGTTTGTGATCATCGAGATCTCAACACCCACTACTAAACGCCGCCACAAAGTCCAGATAGTCAAAGAAGTCAATCACCGTGTCCGCGTTGAAGTCCGCGCCTGGATCTTCCGCCGCGAACGCCGCCACGAAATCCAGGTAATCAAACAGGTCCACCACTCCATCATCGTTGAAATCCGACGGACACGGCGGCAGCTCGCGCATCACAAACGCGCTCTGGCTCGCCACCGTCTGCCCCGTCACACGCCCGTGACCCACCAGCGTCTCCAGTCCACGCATCCCGATCACGCGGCTCGCGCACATCCACCCCGCCGCCGACAATCCCCCATCCACCAGCATCCCCAGGTCCACAAACCCCGTGCCCGGCGCATACATGAACCCGCGCTCATGATCCTCCCCCGGGCCGCCGTTGGCGTACCAGTTGAACGAGCCGATTGCCACCCCATCCTCCGTCAGCGTAAAGACCCGCGAAAGCGCGTACCCATCCGATGTCCGCACACTCCCAACCAGCGGCGTTGTCACGCCCGTCGCGGGGTCGAAATACCACGCGTCATAGCCGCGCAGCGACCACACGTCATACACGCGCGAGGAATACCCGACTGCCACGCCCGCGGCATTCTGCTTTTCCACCAGTCCCGTCTGATACCCCGCGCTCCCCGTGTGGTCCGCCGTATATAGGCCGATCTTCGTCGTCGCCTGCGTCGCCGGGTTGAACGACCAGGTGTGCGAGCCATACGTCGTGTTGGCACTCACGACTGGAGAGGTCGAGCCGATCACGAATCCAGCTTCGTTCACGCTGGTGTTCACGTTCCGCTCATACCCGTTCGTCCCCGCGTATTCCGGCCCCTGCAGACCCGTGCGGATCGTTGCCTCCGTCGCCGGATCGAAGATCCACGTGCGCGTTCCGTTGCTGTTGCCCGCCCCCGAAATCAGCGTCGAATTTCCGATGATGTACCCCGATGCCGTCCATGTTCCCGGCGAGGTCGACTGATACCCCGATGTTCCCGTGAACTCCGCGCCCGTGAAACCGATCACCGTCAACGCCTGTGTCTGAGGGTTCCACACCCACGCGTTGTTGCCGTTTCGTCCGCTGACGCCGGTGATGCGGTCTGTCAGCCCGATGACTCGCCATTGAGGCGTCACTCCGTGCACCGAAGCGCGCCGATACCCCGCGCTCCCTTCGTTCGCTCCACCCGTCAAGCCGATCATCTGAGTCGACTGGCCATTCCACACCCACGCGTCCTGCCCATTGATGGTGCCCACACCCGTGATGCGCTGGCTGATTCCCGCGATCACACCATTGGCATTCATCCGCTGTGGCTCGCTGAAACGATACCCCGCGCTCCCCTCATAACCCGGCCCCAGCAATCCGATCTGCTCCGTCGGCGAGCCGCGCCACACCCACGCGTCCTGCCCGTTCGAAATGCTCACGCCCATGACACGCATCGAGTATCCCGCGATCCTTCCCGCCGCGCTGTGCAGCGTCGGCAGTGAGAAGCGGTACCCGCCGCTCCCTTGATATCCCGTTCCCCACAGTCCGATCTGCGTCATCCCCAGCATCGGGTTCCACGCCCACGCATCCCGCCCCTGGTCCGTGTTCACGCCCGCGTAGCGCCGCGACCATCCCGAGACTGTGCAACCGTCGTCTTGCTGCAGCACCTCGCTCCACTGCAATCCCAGCGATCCGGTATATGTGCCGCCCGTGAAACCGATCTGTGTCTGCTGGCCGTCGCGATAGACCCAAGTGTCAATGCCATTCACGCTGTCCCAACCGGTAAATCGCGTCGATTCACCCGCTAGTTGCTCCGCGTTCACCAGAGGCACCGTCGTCTGCTGCTCCCCGCTCCCCGAAACGTGTTCCGCATCGAAGAAGCCCAGCCGTGTCATCGTCCCCGCGCCAGGTTCATAGAGCCATGTCGAGCGGCCCACCGACTGAATCCCCTGACCCACGTACATATCCGAATACCCCAGCACTCCACCCGCTGGTGTCATCGATCCGATCCCGCTCGATCGCGTTCCCTGCACGTTGGTGTATTCCGGCCCCATGTATCCCAGCTGCATCGTCGCAGCCCCATTCCAATACCACGCGCTGGCCCTCGTCTGGGTACGTGCGAGCGATCCCGAGCGAGCCTGGCGCGCGATCGCCGAGGAGCGCCTGGAGCCCACGGATCTCGTGCTGACGCACTCCCGAGCGCACCTCTACCTGCTCGGCACGCGCCACGGCCTCGAGGTCGAGCTGCTCCCTTCGATCTGGAGCGACGGGTCGCCCCGGGCGCGCGAGCTCGAGGCCGCGGTCGAGCGCGCCCGGCGAGCGGGCCGGCGCGTGGTGCTCGACGACGGCTCGCTGGCGCTCGGTCCGGAGTCCCTCGTCGACGAACCGACCCGGCTGTGGGCCGAGCGGGCGGCCTCCGCGAAGCTCCGTTCGACCTCGGACGTCCGCCGCTGAGCCGTCGACAGCGCGCGCCGTTTTTGCTCCAATCGGATAGTTTATCCCCCGCCAGCGCGCGCTCGGGAACGGGCTCCCGCGCGCGAACACCCCACCGCCATCCGAGGACATCGCCGCCGATGCCGCGCCGCGACGATCTCAAGAGCATCCTCATCCTGGGCAGCGGGCCGATCGTGATCGGCCAGGCCTGCGAGTTCGACTATTCCGGTACGCAAGCGTGCAAGGCGCTGCGCGAGGAGGGCTACCGCGTCATCCTCGTCAACTCGAACCCGGCCACGATCATGACCGACCCGGAGACGGCCGACGCGATCTACATCGAGCCGATCACGGTCGAGGCGGTGACCAAGGTGCTCGAGAAGGAGCGCCCCGACGCGATCCTGCCGACGCTCGGCGGACAGACGGGCCTCAACACGGCGCTGGCGCTCTTCGACCGCGGCGTGCTCGACCGCCTGGGCATCGAGATGATCGGCGCCAAGGCCGAGGTGATCCGCAAGGCCGAGGACCGCAACCTCTTCCGCGCCGCGATGACCAACTGCGGCCTGGAGAGCGCGCGCTCGGGCGTGGCGCACACGATCGAGGACGCGCGGCGCGTGCTGGCCGAGATCGGCCTGCCCTGCGTGATCCGCCCGGGCTTCAC
>CAYTYD010000134.1:0-8438 GCA_964441555.1 uncultured Phycisphaeraceae bacterium
ACCTCGCTGACGCCGATCTTGCGGGCCTTCTGCCCCGCCGACTCGCCGGCGCGGGTCGCCGCGAACGGCGTGCTCTTGCGAGCGCCCTTGAACCCGATCGTCCCGGCCGAGTCCCAGCAGAGGGTCTCGCCGTTGATGTCGGTGATCGTGACGATCGTGTTGTTGTGCGTCGCCTTGACGTGGGCGATGCCGCGCGTGACGTTCTTGCGGACCTTCTTTGCCTTCTTCGCCATTCGTGTCTCCTCGGATCGTCCGACCGCAGAGGTCGTACCCGGGGTTGGTGAAAAGGGCCCCCCGCGGATGCGGAGGGCCCGTGTGGATTACTTGGCCTTGACGCCCTTCTTGCCGGCGACCGTCTTCTTCTTGCCCTTGCGGGTGCGCGCGTTGGACTGCGTACGCTGGCCGCGGACGGGAAGACCCTTGCGGTGGCGATCGCCACGATAGGACTTGATGTCCTTGAGGCGCTGGATGTGCTGCTGCACCTGGCGGCGGAGAGCACCTTCGACGGGGTAGGTCGCGTCGATGACGGCGTTGATCTTGGCGAGCTCGAGTTCGCTCACTTCGTTGGAGCGCTTCTCGGGATCGACCTGCGCTTCGGCGAGAATCGCGGCAGCGACCTTGGGGCCGATGCCGTAGATGTACTGCAGCGCGAAGAACATTTTCTTCTTGTCTGGAACGTCGATACCCGCGATACGTGGCACGCCGAATCTCCTGTCAGAGCCGCAGTGAGCGGATCTGTTTGAAAAGTCCTACGAAAATCAGCCCTGAACCTGCTTGTGCTTGGGATCTGCCTTGCAAATGACGCGGACGCGACCTTTGCGCCGGACGATCTGGCAGGCATTGCACATGCGCTTGACGCTGGAGCGAACCTTCACGCGAAACTCCTTGGAACACCTGACGTCACACCACCCGAAAGCCGGTGCGGAAATGAGACAGGAGGGAAGGATAGACCGGGCATGCGGGAAAGTCATGCCGCGGGGAGAAAGATGCAAACGACAGATGGCGAGCGAATCGACACCAATTGAGGTGACGGGAACGCCAGATAGGTTTATGTTAGGAGCGGAATGTGATGCGGGCTTTGGAGAGGTCGTAGGGACTGATTTCGACGGTGACGCGATCGCCGGGGAGGATGCGGATGTAGTTCATGCGCATCTTGCCGCTGACGTAGGCCAAGACTTCGGTCTTTTGGTCATTGGGGAGCCGCACCTTGAACATGGCGTTGGGGAGCGCCTCGGTCACGATGGCTTCGAACGTCAACTTGTCATCCTGCTTGGCCATAGTTCCTTCGGTGAATCGTTTGGGAAAATCTGATGAGAACGGGGAAGTCTAGGTGAGGAAATCACGCGCGAGCAGAACGCAGACGGGGAGCATCTTCGTTTTCGCCAGCGAGGAATCCGGAGTAATTGCGCATGAGGAGGTTGGCTTCGACACGCTGGAGGAAATCGAGCGCGACGGAGACGACGATGAGGAGCCCCGTGCCGCCGAAGAACTGCGAGACGGTAAAGTCGATGTTGAGGGCACTGTGAATAACCATCGGCAGCACGGCGATGACAGAGAGGAACGCGGCACCGACGAATGTGACTCGCGTGATGACGGTTTCGAGATACTCAGCGGTGCGCGGACCGGGACGCAAACCGGGGATGAACGAGCCGTGCTCCTTCAACTGCTTAGACATTTCCTCAGGATTGAACTGGACGGTGATCCAGAAGTAACTGAAGAAGTAGACCATGCCGATGTACACCAAGACGTATGGGAATGCGCCTGGTTGTGACTGATTCTGCAACCAGCTGCTGATGTGCAAGGGCCAGCCGCCATTGGTGAGGAATCGCTGTGTCAGCGTGGCGAAGACAATCGCGGGGAATGCCATGATTGAACTGGCAAAGACGATGGGCATGACGCCGCCGTGATTGATCTTCAGCGGCAGGTATGAACGCTGACCGCCGAAGACTCGCTTGCCCTTGGTGTGCTTGGCCTGCTGCACCGGAATGCGGCGCTGGGCGACGGTCATCAGCACGGAACCGGCGACGACAATGATGAAGCCGGCAACCAGCGCGAGCACTGCACCCCAGCCGAGCTTCTGCGGATCACCGGGATCAAAGTTGGAGCGAATGCGTTCGATGGCGGTGGGCATCTGCGTGAGGATGCCCGCCATGATGATCATGGAGACACCGTTACCAATGCCGTGCCGATCGATCTGCTCACCGATCCACATGAGGAAAGCGGTGCCTGCGGTGAGGGCGGCGACACTCATCACCCACCAGATGGGATTGTGGTACCAGGCCTGGTAGACCATGCCGAGGTTGCCCAAGTATGTGAGCCAGCCGATACCCTGCACCACGCACAGAGCGATGGTGATGTAGCGAGTCCACTCGATGATCTTCTGACGACCGGTGGGACCTTCTTCCTGGATCTTCTTGATGGGCGGATAGACGCTGGCGAAAATCTGGAAGATGATGCCGGCGGTGATGTAGGGCATGACGCCCAGGCCGAAGATGGTTGAGTGCGAGAAGGCGCCGCCGGAGAAGATGGCGACGACAGAGGCAATCTTGCCGAAGGCGGTATCGGTCGACTGACTTTCAAAGAACTTGGTGAGCTGTTCCTGATTCACGCCGGGGAGCGGAATCCAGTGACCGATGCGGTACACGACGAGCATGGCCAAGGTGAAAAGCACCTTGTTGCGAAGCTCGGCGATGCGAAAGACGTTGATGAGCGTATTGATCATGAACCGTGTGCCTGAGATGAGCTGAAAACTGGAGGCAGAGAAGTTGCGGTGGAAGCCGCGACGACTTGGTGAGGAAGCAAATCCCCTGCCGCTATCGATTCGCGGCGAACGCGTACCTTGGGCGACAGGGAGTCAAGTTTAGGTTGGCAAAGTAGGGAGAATCGGAGAATGTCCGGTGGAATTGAGCATTATTTGATGCACTGACAAGAATCTGCGTGGCAGCAAAAGCAACCAGACCGCCAAATTGGCGGTCTGGAGGAAAATCGTGATTGAGGACCGAAAAGCCAGCCAGCAATGCGGCCTGAAAGTGGGTTACTTCTTCTTGGCCTTCTTGTCATCACCCTCTTCGCCTTCGTCAGCGGCGGGAGCGGCCTTCTTCTTGCCGCCACGGGTGAGCTTTTTCGTGAGGTTCTTGGGAGCCTTGTCATCGCTGTTGCGATCGACGCCACGGACGCGGTCGCGGCGGGTGCCAGACTCGGTGACCGAGCCACCAGCCTTGACGATGAGCTCGCGGGCCTTGGCAGAGACGCGCTCGGCGTTGACAGTGAGCTTGACCTTGAGGCCTTCTTCGCCGATGGTGCCGAGGATCTTCAGGGCGCGGCTGTCGTCACGAACCAGGCCAGCCTTGATGAGGGAGGCCATGTTGATCTCGCCACCCTTGGCAAAGGCGGGGTGAGCGACGATGTCGGCGAGATTGACGATCCAGAAGTGAGTACGGAAGGGGGCGTTGGTGAAGCCGAACTTGGGCATGCGGCGGAAGTAAGGCATCTGCCCGCCTTCGAATGCCGTCTTGCGAGCCGTACCGGAGCGCGAACCCGCACCCTTCTGGCCACGGCCTGACTGCTTGCCCCGGCCGCCACCTTCGCCGCGGCCAACGCGCTTGCGGGCCTTGAACTTACCGGCTTTGACTGTGATGTCGTGAATAATCATGACTTGGTCTTTCGAACTGAGTGAGAATTGCTGAGTGAGGAACGGATATCAGCCGGATACGAATGAACCTGGAACAGTCCAACGTGATCAGGCCTTGGGAGCATCACCGGCAGGAGCTGCACCAGCTGCTGCGGCATCACCCTGCTGACCACCACCTTGGCCGCCGCGAGGTCCGCGACCGCCACGACCACCACCGCCGCGACCGCCACGGCGGTTTTCACTGCCGATGGTGTTGACGGGGCCACGCATCTTTTCACGACCACTGGAGACGGGCATGAACTTGCGGCCACGCTCGACGCGTACTTCGATGTCAGTTTCGGCGAGCTGAACGCCGCGACGAGCAATGACTTCCTCGCGGGTGGCGAGCTGCTCGATGGCATCAAAGGTGGCCTTGATGATGTTGATTTCGTTGGTGCTGCCGTAGCACTTGGTGAGGCAGTCGGTGACACCGGCCATTTCGAGAATGGCGCGGAGCGTGGAACCAGCGACGACGCCGGTACCGGGAGTGGCGGGAATGAGCCGCACTGTGGAGGCGGAGAAGCGCCCCTCGACCTGGTGCGGCACGGTGGTGCCGGTCATGGGGATGCGGAGAAGCTTGCGCTTGGCGTACTTGGTCGCTTTTTCCACGGCCACGGGCACTTCATTGGCCTTGGCATAGCCATAGCCAACCTGGCCCTTGCGGTCACCGACGATGACCAGACCGTTGAAAGTGAAGCGGCGTCCGCCCTTGATGGTCGCACTGGTGCGCTTGACGAGCACCGTGGTCGAGTCCATCGAGCCGGATTCTTCCATCATCATGTTGGGGTTGTCAGCCATGCTGTCCTCGGGGGTCGAATCTCCGGGTGAGTCACCCGGTTATTTGCGGAGAGTTCGGGAACGAATTAGAACGAGAGTCCACCCTTGCGGGCGGCGTCAGCCAATGCCTTGATGCGGCCGTGGTAGCGGAAGCCATTGCGATCAAAGACGGCGTTCTTGACGCCCTTGGCCTTGGCCTTTTCTGCGAGCTTGGTGCCCACCGACGCGGCGGCGGTGGCGTTGCCGGTCTTGTCGATGCCTGCGCCCTTATCGCGAGTGCTGGCGCTGGCGATGGTCTTGCCGGCCAGATCGTCGACGAGCTGGGCATAAATGTGATTGAGTGAGCGGTACACCGTGAGACGGGGACGCTCGGCGGTGCCGGTGATTTCGCGACGAATGCGAATCTTGCGGCGGGCCCGGCGAATGACTTTGTTCTTCTTGAGTTCCATTTCGTTCTGCCTTGGTCGAACGGCGTGAGCCGTATGAGTGCGGGATGGGTGACCGTGAAAGATCAGGAGGATCAGGCGGCGCCGGTCTGCTTGCCCTGCTTGCGCTTGATGGTTTCGCCGACGTACTTGATCCCCTTGCCGTTGTATGGTTCGGGCTTGCGGACCTGACGCATCGAAGAAGCGAACTGGCCGACAAGCTGCTTGTCTGCGCCGGAGACCTTGACGATCTGCTTATCGACGGCAACGGTGACACCGGTGGGGATGTCGAGCTCGATGGGGTTGGCATAGCCAACCACGAGCTTGAGTTTCTTTCCGGCCACGGCAGCAGTCCAACCCACACCAACCACTTCCATGTTCTCTTCGTAACCGGTGGTCACACCCTTGACCATGTTGTTGATGATCGCGCGGGTGGTGCCCCAAAGTGCGCCAGCAAGGCGGCTGTCCGATTCGGACGCGTCGACGCTGCAGTTCACGGCCTTGTCGGCCTCAGAGAAAGCGACCTTGACCTCAGGACGGTGGGTGAACGAGAGCTTGCCCTTGGGGCCTTCGACGTTCACAGTGCGGTCTTTAATGGCGATCTTGACGCCAGCGGGAACCGCGACAGACTTCTTACCGATACGAGACATGGACACCTCCGATTCCGATCTGATTCGAGTTCACTTGTGAGACAGGCATCAGGGACGGAAACGCTTGAAACGAGTGAAATGACTTAGTTGATGGTGCAGAGAAGCTCGCCGCCGACCTTGGCCTCGCGGGCCTTGCGGTCGCTCATCACGCCGCGGCTGGTGGAGACGATGGCGATGCCCAGGCCCTGCATGGGCTTGGGGAGTTCGTCAAAGCCGCGATACACGCGGCGGCCGGGCTTGGACTCGCGCAGGACGCTGCTGATAACAGGTGCGCCGCTTTGCGAATAGCGAAGCTTGATGCGGATGAGACCCTGGCGGCCATCCTCGACGAGATCAAATCCGTCGATGTAGCCCTCAGTCTTCAAGACGTCCGCGATGCCGCGGCACACCTTGCTGTTGAGGCAGTTGACGGTCTTGTGACGGACCTTAGCTGCGTTAGTGATCCGAGTCAGCATGTCCGCGATGGGGTCGCCGATCGCCATGGTTCTATTCCTACCAATGTGCCCGAAGGGAGGTCTCGGGCGGTCGTTACGGGTGAGAAGACGAAATACGGGGTGAATTACCAGCTGGCCTTCCGCATGCCAGGGATCTTGCCCTCAAGCGCGAGCTTGCGGAGCATGATGCGGCTGATGCGGAACTTGCGGTACACGCCGCGGGCGCGACCGGTCAGCTGGCAGCGCATGCGCTGACGAGTGCTGAACTTTGGTGTCCTACGGGACTTGGCTTCTTGTGCCTTGGTTGCCATGCTGATTCACTCCGTCGGATTCAGAAAGCTGGTCCGGTCGTTTTTGAGCCGGGCAGCGGATGTGCGATTGATGACTTATGCCTTAGGTGCGGCGGGCCTGGAGATTTTTTCCTCGGGCTTCCTGAAGGGGAAGCCGAGCTGCTCAAGAACGAACCGGCTGCGATCGGGAGTCGAACCAGCGAAGCAGATGTTGATGTTCATGCCGTGAGTGAAATTCACTTCGGCCATGTTGATCTCGGGGAAGACGCCCTGTTCCTGGAGACCGAAGGCGTAGGAGCCCTGCTTATCAAAGGCCTTCTCGGGGAGACCGCGGAAGTCCTTGATACGGGGAGATGCCAGGTGAATGAAACGATCAAGGAACTGCCACATGCGGTCGCGGCGAAGCGTGACCATGGCGGAAGACTCGTAACCCTCACGCAGCTTGAAGTTCGAAACCGACTTCTTGGCGCGGATGACAACGGGCTTTTGGCCTGTGACCTTGGTGATCGTCTCGAGAACGGTGTTCTTCTTCTCAACCGGGATCTTGGTGCCTTCGAGGTGGCGACCCATGTTGATGTTGATGACGATCTTGGTCATGCGCGGCTGCTGCATGGGGTTCTTAAGGCCAAACTCAGAAGCGAGCTTGGCACGAACCTGCTGATCAAAGAGCACCTTGAGACGGGGTGGCTCCTTGGCTGCGGCTGCGGCTGCGGCTTCGACGGCGGCATCGACGCCCTTGGACTTGCCAGAGGCGGTCTTGCCGGCCGGCTTGCCAGCGGCGGGCTTGGTGTTCTTGATGTCTTTCTCGGTCGCCATGGGATTGCTCAATTAAGGGGAAAGGAAATTCTGGAGAGTTACTTCTTGCTGGGGCCAGCCACCGCAGACAGCACCTTGCCACCCTTGGCGGCAACGCGAGTCTTGGTACCGTTCTTCTCAGTCTTGAAGCGGACGCGGCTGGGCTTGCCATCCACGACCGGATTGACCTTGCTGAGGTGAATCGGGGCTTCACGGCTGATGATGCCGCCTTGGGGGGCGTTGCGGCTGGGGCGCAAGTGGCGGGTGATCATGTTGACACCCTTGACCAAAACCAGGCCACGCTTGGGCATGACGCGAAGGACTTCGCTGACGCGACCCTTGTCGTCGCCGGAATTGACGATCACCTGATCGCCTTTACGAACATGAGCTGGCATATCAGACCACCTCCGAAGCGAGGGACACGATCTTCATGTAGTCGTTATCGCGGAGCTCGCGAGCGACTGGCCCGAAGATGCGGGTGCCCTTGGGATTGCCGTCGTCCTGGATGAGGACCACAGCGTTGGAATCAAACTTGATGTACGAACCGTCAGCGCGACGAACAGGCTTGGTGGTGCGAACCACGACGGCCTTGCTCTTATCGCCGGGCTTGACGTCAGAACCGGGAAGCGCCTTCTTGATGGAGACGAAGACCCGATCACCGACGCCTGCCATACTGCGCGTGAACGCGCCGGTGGCCGTTGAGCCCTTGTACACGCGGATCACGTAGGCGATTTTCGCCCCACTGTTATCCGCGACTTCACACCTGGTTTCCTGCTGAAGCATGACTGCCTGCCTTTATCGCTTGGTGACGTTTGGAGTATTGATCTCAGGCCTTCTTGGCCGGGGCCTTTGCCGCAGCGGGTGCCTTGGCTGGCGCCTTGGCCGGAGCGGCCGGAGCTGCCGTAGACGCGGGCTCGATCTCAGCAGCGCCGCTCACCACGTTCTGAACGCGGGTGACAGAGCGCTGATCAAGGATGCGAACCAGTTGCCACTGCTTGCTCTTGCTGACGGGACGGCACTCGGAGATCTCAACCAGATCTCCGGTGTGCGACGCGTTCTTCTCGTCGTGAAACTGCAGGCGAGTACGGTTCTTTACATACTTCCCGTACTTGGGATGCATGGTCTGGAACTCAAAGACCACGGTGCGGGTCTTGTCGCGCTTGTCGCTGGTGACGACCCCGGTGCGGGTGGGAACGAGTTTCTTCTGAGCCGATGTCGACATGGGTGTTGCCTTCAAGCCGTGTCAGGGAATACTGACACGAAGTGGTTTACCTGCCTGAGTTACTTGCCTGCCTTTGCAGTCTTATTACGACGGGCCGAGAGCTCGGTCTGAGCACGTGCGATGTCCTTGCGCAGCTTCGAGAACTGCGAGGTGTTGGTGACCTTCTCAGTCACCA
>CAYTYD010000135.1:0-8346 GCA_964441555.1 uncultured Phycisphaeraceae bacterium
TACTACGGCTACGCCTGGTGCTGGCCCGCTCGTTTCATGAAGCCCTTCCATGCTCAATCGCGCAGTGATGGTGAGTCACTCGGCAACAACTGGGGACGCACCACCGTGACTCGCATCCGTGGTTTGGATGCCATTCCGTTCAAGAAGTCTCTCTCCATGAATATCGAGGTCTGGCACTGGAAAACCTGCGATATCGAGATGGCCACCGCGGCATACTTCTACGCTCGCCCTGGCGCAACCACCAATCGCACACCCATGGTCAAGGAAGCCGCGGCCAAGCTCGTCATCGCACCGCCACTCCCTCCGCCCCGCAAGATCGCCGGCGCCATCGAGTGTGAAGACCTGAAAGTCTCCTCTTCATCCCCTGGTGTGACGTGGGAATCGCAGGGCGGTCATGGCCCAGATCTCTGGAGCGGCGCAAAGCACCTCTGGGTGCGTGGCAAAAAGGTGGGGGATGCCATCGAGATCGCTGTTCCCACCACCATCGATGGCGATGCAGTGATCGAGTTGCACGCCACCAAATCGTGGGATTACGGCATCGTCAAGTTCAGCATCAACGGCAAACCTGTAGGTAGCGAAATCGATCTCTACAGCGGCAGTCGCGAAGTCCTTGCCGTCGGCCCAATCTCCCTCGGCACGCACCACATTTCCAGTGGTTCATTCACCCTGCGCTGCGAACTCGTCGGTGCCAATCCAAAGTCCGAAGGCTCAAAATCCTTCTTCGGCTTGGATGCGCTGGTGGTGAAAAAGAAATAGTGGCGGGTACGCAAGCAATTCAGATGGACGGTTTGCCGTAAAGGAATGTGTTGAAGCGGGAGGCTGCAGTGAGCATCGCGGGCGACGGAAACGGTGACATGAGGTCGTTGTTGAAATCGCTAACGCAGTATCTTGTGTTCCGCAAGAAGAGAACGCATCGAGCAAAGAAGGAGCGGTAATAGACCCGGTATGGATTGTTGCGGCAAAGAGGACGGTCCAGATCATTCATGCGATGTGTTTGAATATCGCAGTAGAGAAACCAAATCTGGTAATACAGGTCATCGCATGCATCGTCCCAATCGTCTGACATCATCAATGAGAAAACGACATCTTCGTACTCGTGATTTGTAAGTTGCCCCCTGGCAAACGCGCGAATCACCGCCGCGAACATGCGGCGGGTCAGGTTGGGGGTTGCATTGGGAGAAGCGACATTCATGCGGGAAACCTGAGAGGAGGTTTACACCAATCCCAGCGACTTCTTCACCGCCGCCACGATCTTGAACTTGTTCGGGAGGTAATCCGCCTCAAGGTTCTTGGCGTACGGCGTGGGCACATCTTCGGTGTTGACGCGCAGGGGTTGGTGATCCAGCCAGTCAAAGCCGCGCTCGCACACCTGGGTGATCACTTCGCTGGCCACCGAGGCGAAGGGCCAGGATTGATCAACAACCACGATGCGGCCCGTCTTTTTGACGCTGGCGAGCACCGAGTCGATATCCAGAGGACGGATGGTCCGCATATCCAGCACGTCAACCGTGATCCCTTCCGCCGCAAGTTCCGCCGCGGCATCCATGCAGAAATGCACGGGACGACCGAATGAGACGATGGTGCAGTCCGTGCCTTCGTGCTTCAGCGCCGCCTGCCCGAAGGGGATGTAGTACTCCTCCTCCGGCACGTGGGCCTTATCGCCCAGCATACGTTCGGATTCGAGGAAGAAGACCGGATCAGGATCCAGAATCGCGGTCTTCAGCAGTCCCTTCGCGTCGTAGGGATTGCTGGGGATCACAATCTTCACGCCGGGGACGTTGGCGTACAGGCCTTCGACGCACCAGGAGTGCGTGGAGCCAAGCTGACCACCCGCGCCGTCGTTACCGCGGAAAACCACCGGGCAACCCCACTGGCCGCCGGACATGTAGAGCATCTTGGGAACGTTGTTCAAAAGCTGGTCCGCCGCGACCAGAGAGAAGGACCACGACATGAACTCGATGATCGGGCGCAGGCCGTACATGGCCGCGCCAACCGCAAGACCGGCAAACCCGTTCTCAGAGATCGGCGAGTCGATGATCCGCTTGGGGCCAAACTCATCCAGCATGCCCTGTGAGACCTTGTACGCGCCGTTGTACTGCGCGACTTCTTCACCCAAGAGGAAGATCCGCTTATCGCGGCGCATCTCCTCGGTCATCGCCTCGCGCAGGGCTTCGCGGAACTGAATCACGCGCTCGCCATCGCGCGAGGGCAGCGGCTTTTCCAGCAGCGCGTGCAGGTTGGCGATTTCAGCGGCGATGTCAGATGGGATAGCAGGTGAGAGGGTCGTCATTGGAGGTGGCTCAGTGTCCAAAATGAGGGCGAAAAGTGCGAGAAGGATGATAGGAAGGCAGAGGGCAACAGGTATCAGGCGGTCGACACCAGCGCATGGCCATCCAGAACAGGAAAAACCATGTTTGCGCCCTGTTTCGGAGCGTGAAACAGGGCGAAAAATCAGGCACAATCACCGACTGTCACGGCTTGGGAAGTTTGTCCGCGTATTTCTCAGGATCTGCTAAAAATGCCTCGGCGCAGTGTTCACAGCACAGGCCGACGACGCGGCCTTTGTAGACGACCAGTTTGGAGGCGTCGATGGGCTTGCCGCTGACCGGGCACATGGTGTTGATGGGTGTGAGTGCCGTCGCGGCCTGGGGGTTTGGGGTAGGAGCTGGGTTCGGGTTGGCGGCGAGGACGGGTTTGGGTTCGGCTTCCAGCGGGGCCGTCGCGGCAGGTTGCCCGCTATTGAGGATCAGCCCTTCGCGAGAGCGGAGTGTGGTGAGAGCTTCTTCGCTGAATTTGGCGTTCCAGCAGTAGAGGTGGGTGAGTGCGGGGAGGGTGAGGAGTGGCGCGGGATCGGAGATGGAGGTCCGCGCGATGGTGAGGGTTTCGAGGGTGGGGTGATTGGCAAGTTTGGCGAGCGCGGCATCGTCGATGGAAGTGCCGGTCAAGTCGAGCTTGCGCAGGTGGGGCATGGAAGCGATGAGGGAGAGAGATGCACTGCCGATGCGCGAGCGTGCGAGAGTGAGGTCGCTGATGTTGTTCTTGATGGGCGCGATGAGCTTGGTGAAGAGTTCGTCATCGACTGTGGACGCGACGGCGGCGATGTCGACCTCGTAGAGCTTGGAATTCTGCGCCAGTGGCGCGATGTGAATAAGCGCGGTGCGAATCGCCGCGAGCGCGGCGGGATCTGGTTGGTTTGCCGGTTCGGGGCGTGCTGTGCGCGGAGTTGGCTTGGCGGGTGTGGGGGCAGGCACAGTCGGTGCAGACGGAGTTGCCGCCGGTGTGGTTGATGACGCCGCGGGAGAGTGAGCGGAAGTCACTGTGGGCGCAGTTGAGGATGCAGGTGCGGTGAAGCTCGCGCCTGCCGCGAGCCAGGCCCGAATCGCTTCGATCTCGGCGGCGGTAGGTTGTGGCCGCGAATCGGGCGGCATGTGGTTTTCATCATCCAAGGGCAAGAGCAGACGCTGCAACAAAGGACTTTGCACAGGATCAGAGGTGATCAAGACAGGGCCGAGTTCGCCACCTTTGAGGATGGCTTCGGATGAATCCAGCCGCAATGAGGCCTTGACCTTGGTTGGTCCGTGGCAGGAAACGCAGTGATTTTCGAGGATGGGTGCGACGGTGAGCTGGAATTGAGAAAGAGTGTTCGACGGAGCGGGATTGGCGTCAGTGTTCGCGTCTGTAGCGGCAGTGGGGCTCGTGGCAGGTGATGTGGCGGGTGATGTGGCGGGTGATGTGGTTGGTGAAGTCGGTGTTGGAGTCGGTGCAGATGCTGTTTTCTTAGGTGCGAAGGGTTCGGTGAGGAAGTTTGCGCCGTGGGTGAGTGAGGCGCCGAAGTGACCTGCGGCGGTGATGAGTCCGGCGGAGAGGATAAGTGTGACGGCGTAGCCGACGAGCTTGCGCTTCGCGGCGGCAATGCAGCTGATGATGAGAACCACGCCCAGGCCGATGCCGAACCACTGGTGCAGATCGGCGGTCAATGAGCTGTACCCCTCATCATCGCGAAAGATGAGCCCGGTAGCGATGGATGCGATGGACGATGCGGTCGCGAGCAGGATGAGGATGAAGCGAACGGAATGATCCAGCGGTTGTTTGTGGAACTTGTACAGGACTTCGAGAGAAACCAGCCCGATGAGGATGCCGATCGGCGCATGCACGAGCATGGGGTGCAGTCGTCCGATGAATTGAACCAGTGGCTCCATGCGAGAAAGTTCCTCAAAGTCCACAATCTTCATCAGCAGTTAGTCACAATCGATCAGACGCGCCATCACACCAACAGTTCGGGGCGGAGTTTGCCAAACACATCCGTCAAACGGAAATCCCGCCCCTGATGTCGGAAGATCATCCGCGTGTGCTCGATCCCCAGGCAGTGCAGCATCGTGGCGTGCAGATCATGCACATCCACCGGGTTGTCGATGATGTTGTAGGAGTAGTCATCGGTCTTGCCGATGGTGATGCCCGGCTTGAAGCCGCCACCGGCGACCCACATGGAGAAGCAGCGGGGGTGGTGATCGCGCCCGTAGTTCGTCGGTGTCAGCACGCCCTGGCTGTAGACGGTGCGGCCAAACTCGCCACCCCAGATGACCAGAGTGTCATCCAGCATGCCGCGTCGGCGCAGGTCGGCGAGGAGCGCGGCTTGCGGCTGATCGACCGCCTTGCACTGGGCCCTCATCTCGGCAGGCAGGTTGTTGTGCTGGTCCCACCCGCGCATATACAACTGTACAAAACGCACACCACGCTCTGACAACCGCCGCGCCAAGAGGCAGTTGGCGGCGAAGGAGCCGGGCTTCTTGACCTCGGGTCCGTAGAGATTCAGAGTGTCCTCGTCTTCATCTGAGAAATCAGTCAGTTCCGGCACCGACATCTGCATGCGGTACGCCATTTCGTATTGGGCGATACGCGTCCGGATCTCAGGATCGAGAGATTCGTTCATCTCCTGATGGTTGAGTTCGCCCACCAGATCAAGCATGCGGCGGCGATCAGCGCGGGTGATGCCTTCGGGATCGCGCAGGAACAGGACGGGATCATCACCACTGCGGAGGCGGCATCCCTGATGCTCGCTGGGCAAAAAGCCCGAGCCCCAGAATCGCGCGGAGAGGGCTTGCATATTGCCGAGGCCTTGCGTGATGAGAACGACGAAGGTGGGAAGATTGGCATTCATGCTCCCCAGGCCGTAACTGACCCATGAGCCAAACGAAGGACGCCCGGGTTGCTGATTACCCGTCTGCACAAAGGTGATGCCGGGCTCGTGATTGATCGCCTCGGTGTGCATCGAGTGGATGTAGCAGATCTCATGCGACATCGCGGCGGTGTGTGGCAGCAACTCGGAGATCCACACGCCGTCCTGTTGGTTTGCGTAGCGAGAGAAGCGGAAGAGGGATGGAGCGACTGGGAACTTGGACTGGCCGCTGGTCATGGTGGTCAGGCGCTGACCCTTGCGGATGGATTCGGGGAGGTCTTCTCCGTACCTGCTACGGAGCTGGGGCTTGTAATCAAAGAGATCGAGCTGGCTGGGGGCACCCTCCATGTGGAGATAGATGACGCGCTTGGCGCGGGGGGCGAAATTGGGACCGAGGATTGGGGTCGACGGTGTCGCGCCCGTTGCAGGTGATGCGGAGGGTTCGGCTGCCGCGGCTTTGGCACCGAGGAGATTGCCGAGAGCAAGGGTGCCGAGGCCAGCGGCAAGGGTTTGCGTGGAGAGAGAGAAAAACCGCCGCCGCGTGAGATCGAGGTAGTGCTCTTCGACGGGATGCGGAATGTGGGGACGAAGATCGGGCATGGGCACGCTCGCAGGATGCTGATGACTGAGGCGTGCAGGATACCGGAAGATGGGGGTGGATGGGAAGCCTTTTCAATTGATATCTGAAACACTTGGGACTCTGCACTCCTACTAGGAAACTTGGAGAGATGAGGACGATGACGGTGGATTTTGGAGTGCTTTTTGATCGGCGAAATCGATCGCGCAAGCGTGACCGATCTGTCTTCGCGTGTGTCGGGGGTGATACAAAATCTGGTCAGATTGTTCGAATGATTGGTGTCGGGCTAAGGAGCTTTCGGCGTGAGCTCTGCCTGCGCCTGGTTCCCTTGATTGATGAAGCGGCGGAGATAGTCCCCGTTGACCTTGATGGTGCGTGTTGAGCGGCTCCATGCCGCGCCGCCGGAGCCACCGACGAATTCGACGGTGACCTGTGAGTGCCAATCGATCCGGCGAAGTGCGGACTCGATGATGGAGTGAAGACTGGGCTGTCCTGCTTCGATGAAGGCGGTGGTGGCGTGGTCGGCGCGGATGCGGGCTTCGCTGGAGCGTTTACCTGCGGGCATGAAAAGGGGTGTGAGCGTGCGCCGCCAGGCGCGGTGGATGTCAGCGCCGTAATCGCACGCGCGTGAGATGTCTCTTTCGGCCATGCCGACGAGGGGTGCAACACTGGCGTATTTGTCTCTGTCGGCGGCGAGAGCGAGAGCCGCGATCTGATAGGCGCGGCGGGCATCATTATCGTGTTCACCCCGGACGGTCCATTGATCGCGGGGCACTTCGCCAGCTTCGATCATGAGAGAGGTGATGCGGGCACTGATTGCCGCGAGGGCCTGATCGGGGTAGTGCTCGGTGAGCATGTGAGTGGCAAAGGCATCGGCCATGGTTTCTTCGTTGCCCAGGACCATGATGTCGAACTCTCGGATGACGGCGTGACCGAGCTCGTGCAGAACGACGTGCAGAGTGACATTGGCGGCGAAGGGGGAGACGGGAATGGCTTGTGCCGGTTCGCCTGCGGCAGATTAGAGCAACTCATCTGAGACGACGTATCCGGGGACCGGGGCGTGCGTGCAATTGATGTGACGCCATTTTTCAGCGAGCTCAGCCAAGCGCTTGGGATTGATCTGAAAGTGGTCTGCAGCAGCACGAAGCAGATCGTCGCCGGAGGCGAATTTTTTGTCAGCATCTTTGAGGAATGCCCGGACCTGGTTTTGGGGCTTGAGTTCCGAGCGAACGAGCACGTTTGACAGAATGTCGCGCATCTGGCCGGGCATGCGCAGGTCGATACTGCAAGCGGGGAGCGCGGGCTGCTGAGTGGGGGGTGCGGCAGGGTCTGTGGCGGGGGGCGGGGTTGTAGAAGTCGGCGAGATGGGCGGAGATGGCGGCGCGGCCTGCTGGGCCTGCACCATGGGCGTGGAAAGGATGCAGCACGCGCCGGCAGCGATGGCCACGAGAGGGTAAGCCAACGTGTGGATGCGGCACAAGGTTATCATCGGTTCGTTCCTTTGTGCAGGGGATGCCAATCGGTGCTTGTGCATCTGTGTTCAGGATTCGTGGACGGTGTGCCGCAGGTTCCGCAGATGCGTAGACGTCAGAAGCGGGGGTGAGAGTTGGACCGTTCTCCAAGCACCTTTCTGAGTGGTATAAAGAGTTCAGATCGGGGCGGTTGCAGGTCTGGGCGAGATGCGGGGATGCTTTTGCAGAGTGGTGAAACTGCCGCGGTGAAGTGTGATCAGAGGTTTCACTGCTGCGTAGTCGCCTGATACAGATTCATCACCGAACTGGCAATCATCGTCCAACTCGCCAATTCCGGCTGGTCGGCTTGCAGCGATTCCGGAATCGGTGCCACGCCGATCTTGACCAGGTCCGCCGCGGCGGCCGGTTCAGACATGAATCTGGTCCGGAAATCCGCCAGGGCTGATGTCAGGGCCTGCAGTTGTGCTTCATCCGGCGCTTGCGAGGTGCACGCTTCAAAGAGATACGCCAGCCGCGCGGCATCCGTCATGCTCGGTTTGCTTGATTCAAAGACATGAGAAAGCGTGCGCTGAGCCAGCACTCGCGCTGCCTCCACAAACTGTTCATCATTCCAAAGCACTAAGGCCTGCAATGGTGTCGAAGTCGTCGGACGGCGGATCGTACAGAACTCGCGCGTCGGCGCATCAAACGTCAACATCGATGGCGGCGGCGCGGCACGCTTCCAATAGGTATACATCGATCTCCGGTACAGATCATCACCCATGCCGCGCTGATACGTCCGCGTGTTCGATTGGGGCATGGCCACCTCTTGCCACAACCCATCGGGCTGATACGGCTTGACGCTCGGCCCACCGAGTTTCTCTTTTAGTAACCCGGACACATACAACGCCTGATCGCGGAGTTGCTCGGCGGTGAGGCGGCGGCGGGGGAAGGAGGCGAGGAGGCGATTTTCGGGATCTGTGTCGCGGAGTTCGGGGCGGGTTTTTGATGATTGGCGGTAGGTGCGGCTGGTGAGGATCAGTTCCAGCATGTGCCGCGAGTTCCAGCCGGATTCACGAAACTCCACCGCCAGCCAATCCAGCAATTCCGGGTGGCTGGGCCATTCCCCTTGCAGGCCGAAA
>CAYTYD010000136.1:0-8319 GCA_964441555.1 uncultured Phycisphaeraceae bacterium
CGTTTGCGACGTTGTTTGTGCATCGAGGCGCGCCTGAAGAATGAGCGCCCCATCCAACATCGATTTCGCCGCTGTGGCCCCCAACTGATACAAGCGGAAATCCGGCGCGACCGCGCCGGGTAACCCCGCGTCCGCCACCGGCCGCACGGTGCCTCGTGTCGCGATGATGCGCACACTGGCATTTGCAAACGTCCCACGCCACGCGTAGTCGGTCGACAGACGATTTGCACGGATCGTGCTTTCCCCTTCCGCGATCCCAGGCGTGAAAGAAAACGGAAACCCGAGCAAGGAGGTTTCCGATGTTTTGTCCTCGCGCAGCGCGCCAGCAGACCAAACGTGCGTGGGAGTCTTTACGAACAATGCATTAATTCCCACGCTGCGGGCACTGGTCACTGCCAGGATGTCGAGGTCCTTGAATACGCGCGGCTCGATGGCCCGCGAATCACCCTTGCTGCGCGCAGCCAGAACGGTGAAGTGCGTGCCAGGAATCGGAAAGGCGTAGCTTACAGAGGAATCCGACAAGCCCTCGGTGCGGCCGGCGCGTGCTTCGAGTTGATCGCCCCACCCCAGCAACGATCGATGCTGTGCACCGACTTCCCGGCGAACGGCGCCAATGCCGGGGTTGCGGTTGTTGGCTGCACTTACCCAGGCGGCAATCGGTGGCGGCTCCTCCACTTTCAATACCAGTGTTGCGGTCGACGGATTCACATCGCCGATGGCGAGATCCGCGTTGATGCGCTTTACATGCGGTGAATCGCGCAACAGGCCGATGCGCTCCTGCAAACGATTCACGTTGAGGGGCGCCTTGGTGTCGGGCCAGATCTGGTGATCGAGAACCCTCGGACGCACCCAGCGCAGCGTGGGCGAGAACTCGATGCGATCGATGGTGACCTCACGGGCATGAAACACGACTTCGCCACGCTCAATGGCTTGATCTCCCAACACCACCCCAGACCCTTTGTAGCCGCGCTCCTCATACAGCAAGCTCAACTCACGCTGGATGGCGGCCAATTCAAAACCGCCGATCCATCGCCCGCGCCAGCGGGCGGAAACGCTTTCGATCGCTGCCTGATCCAGCACTGTTGCATTCACCACACGCAAAGACGCCAACTGAAATTTGGCGCTCAGCTTTTGATGTGCTTCTTGGGCACCAAGGGTCACGGCTGCGCATGCGGATGCGATCAGTACAGCACGGATTCCAGCGCGCATCAGCGCGCCCATGGGCGTTCTTCGCCTTCCGTTTTCGCTGGGCTGGGCAGCAACGCCACTCGCGGCGGGACGCGCTTGGGCTCCACGCTCATCGCGGGGAACAGGAAACCCTCGCGTCGCCCAAAATCCTCGTCGATCACCCGCAATGCCAGCGATGCACGACCTTGCGAGCGCGGCATGGCACACACCCCGCCCTGGGCCACTGCTGCGTCGAGGAACGATGAACTGACCGCAAAGAGCGCGCCCGACAAATCCGCCGCGGGAGAAGAGAACACCACGGTGCCATCAATTCCAAGTTCCGAGGAAGCGGAGACCTGGGAACCCGAATTGGTAAGAATGTTCTGGGAATCAATCAGGATATTCCCGCCGCGGCCGCCGTATGCATTTGCGGACACGACGCTGTTACGCAGCAGCAGCGCGCCGCCTTCCAGATCCAGATTACCGCCATCTCCTTGCCCCGTCAGCACTTCGGCACTGACGCGTGAGGTATCAAAGATTGAGGTGCCCGCCGACGAAATGGTCATGTTTCCACCGTCACCACTCAGGGCGCTGGCCGAAACCGTGCTGTTTCGGAGCAATAGCGAACTGGCGCTCATGACAATGCTGCCGCCGACCCCTGCGGCTCCAATCACTTGAGCTGTCACGCGCGACCGATCCAGCAATAATCCGCCAGAGGCATGCAACTGCAGCGTGCCACCGGTGCCGCTGAACGTGTTCGCGCTGACCTGGCTTTGGCGAAACACGAGGCTTCCTCCGCTGACAGTCAGATTGCCACCGCTGCCAAGTCCGCTGGCCACATCGGCATTGAGTGTTGAGTTCGTCACAGCCACACTTCCGCTAGCTTGGACGCTGACACTGCCGCCGGCGCCGCTAAAGGCATTGGCCGAAACGGCAGAATTGCCCAGGCTAATGCTCGCGCCCTGCAGCACCACATTTCCGCCATTCTGTATTCCTGAAGCGACTTGCGCGGCAATGGTGCTGTCGGTGGTGTTGAGTGCGCCACCGGCGCGGATCGTCAGGTTGCCTCCGGTGCCGCCCACCGAGCTTGCGGAAATGCGTCCGCCATTTTGTGTATAGCTTCCCGTAGTGATCTCGACGTTGCCGCCGGCACCCGTGCCCGCGCGAACTTCAGCGCTGATTTCACTACCCTTCGCCAAAGTCATCGGGCCCTGTGTACTGATACGAACATTTCCGCCATCTGACGCCTTGGCCCGCCCGAAGATGGTGGCCTCGGAAAGTTCAATTCCCTGGCCGGAGACCACCGTGATATCACCAGCGTCACCCAAGGCATCGCTTTCCGACGAGATCTTGCCGCCTGAATTCACGGCAAGACGCTCATCCACCGTGATTGAAATATTGCCCCCGCGCCCTGCGCCAATCGTGCCGGCATTGATCTCTCCCATGGAAAAGATCTGGATATTGCGGGCACGAACCAGGATGGAGCCACCCGGCGCCGCTGAGTACGTTCGTGCAAACAGCCCGGAAAACCGGTTGGGATCAGTCCTTGCGATTCTGAGTAACCCAGTCAACCGAATGTCCAATGTGCCGCCGGCCCCAAAGGCGCGCGCATCGCTCGAGACTTGCCCGCCAAGTACGTCCATGTCGCGGGCACGAACGCGAATATCCCCCGATGGCCCGCTGCCTTCGCTTTGCGTCTGGATCAACCCGCGATCCAACACTTGCACTCGGTCCGCGGTGATTTCAATGGCGCCGCCATCGCCTGAGGTGAACGTGTTTGAGACGATTGCGCTGGCCTTGGGGGTGGCACCCAACAGGCTAACACCGAAAATAATGACGTCTCCCGATGCCACGATTCGAACCAAGCCACCATACCCAATCGCGCGCCTGGCGGACGAACTGCTGATCTCGCCACCGTCGAGAATACGAAGGCTTCCCGTCGTAATCGTGATGGATCCGGCAAAGCCACTGGAATACGCGTTCGAAAAAAAACCGCTTGGAATCGACTGGCGACCCAGCACGTCGTTTTCATCTGCCAACTTGCTACCTTCGAGGCGATCGCCGATAAGCTGGATGTCTTTGGCATTGACCACCAAGGGCCCGCCCTGCCCAGAACCGCGTGTAGAGGTATCGATTTGCGACCCGCCGCTCAGGACGATCGTGTCCGCATTGACGGTGAGTCCTTGTGATGAGCCCGTGGAAAGCGCCACGGCTTGAATCGCGGACGCGCCGGACATCAATAGATTCTGTGCGGAAACGGAAACGCGCCCGGTATCGCCGCCCCCAAAACTGTTTGAACCGATGAATTGGTCGCCCAGTTTCGGATCGTTGGTCATGACAAGGTTGCGTTGCACTTCAATGCTGATGTCGCCTCCACGTCCCGTCGTGCAGCCCGGGTCACAGCTGGTATCGATGGCGCTCTTGTCCTGCATCATCAGGTCTTTTGCGCGGATATTGATGTTTCCGGCATTGCCCCGGCCCGTGGTGAGCGAAAGAACGGACGTTTCCTTCAAGGACAATAAATTCGCCGCATCAATGTCGATGCCACGGCCATCTCCAAGGCGTGAATTGGCCAGTACCTGCGCCTTTTCAAAGAAGACATCGCCACCGCGAATGACGACGCGGCCGGAGCCGTTGCCGGACGCATTTTCATTGACGGCAACAATGGTGCCCCCCAGCGCTTCCAGTGTGCCGGACGACACTCCGCGGGTAGCGCGGCCATCCAGCGCAACATCTGCGGTACCTCCTGTCGCTGCAATGGTTGCATGTCCCCCCAGCACGGAGAGAATCGAAAGCCGGGTTCCCGAATTCGTCAGGCGTACATCGCCGCCGAACAAGCCGAGCGCTGCGCCGTTACGGACGACGAGTTGCGTGCCGGTCAGCGTGATGGGCGCGCGTCCACCCGAAAACTGGAAACCCGATGGATCTGAAAATGGCAGGGATCCACTATCCAAGGTGGGATCACCACTGGAGGCAAATTTTGATCCGTCGGCAAACACCAGATGACTGCCGGTACTGGCGTAAAAACTGGCTGTCAAGTTTAGGGATGCCGAAGGGCCGAACATGATTCCTGACGGATTGAGCAAGAACAGGTTTACGCCGGTAGACGCGCTCAATTGGCCGTCGATGTTGGTTTGCGTGCCGCCAGTGACCCTTGCGATGATATTTGCAATTTGGCTACCGCCCAGAAAATTGAGCGTCTGGCCGTTGTTCACATTCATGGTTGCGAAACTATGAAAGAGGTTGGGACCTGATGCCCGGCCGATGGTCGGCGGGATGACGAAATTCGGGCCGTTGAAAGTTACGCGGGGGCCAAGCGAACCGTCGGTGGCAACTTGAGCGCTCGAAGATGCCGAAATCACAAATGCTCCAACGAATGCAACATGGCACAGCGCAATGCGGTGCGGTGAAGTCCCTCGATATTCGCGGCTCTCAATGCCCATCATCAACCATCACGGGTGTTCAGATTTTGAAATGAATGGAGTACCTGTCAAATTGCTCGCACACAACTTTCACTCTAGCATCCACGCGGCCCTTGAACGCCTATCGCCCCAAACTCCGCGCCAGTGCATGACTTTATTTTTGGATTTCTACTGTACCGCCCACCCTGCCCTGGCCTTTGCCATGGTAAGGTCTGCGTTGTCGATGGTGCCGGACTGGTTGAGGTCGAGCTTGTAGTTGGCCGCCGTGACCGGGGTGCCCATGCCGGCGGCCTTGGCCTTGATGGCACTGAAGTCCGCACCGTTGACCTTCTGGCTGCCGTTGATATCGCCGACAAGGAAGCCCAGCGAGACGCTGGCCGTGCCAAAGCCGTTGATGCCGGCAAGTTGCACCGTGACGCGCTGGTTGTCCGGGATATTGGTCAGCGTGACAACAACGGTGTTGCCACTGGGGGTTGTGTAGGCCTGGCCGATCGGCTGGGCCGCGGCATCGATTACCGTGGCCGTGCCGGCGGTAGCGATGGCGGTGCCGAAGTCGAAGATGAGGGTATGGCCGCGCCTGGCATCACGTGGCTCGATGGTGATCGGCCCATTAATTGGGAGATTCAGGGCAATGGGCAGGAACTGGTCGCCGGCACTGCCGTGGTTCTTCCTGGACTGCACGCTCAGGAGCGCGATCGTCGGGGCCGTCGGGGTGACGCTGTTGGAAGCTGCTGACGGGGAGGAGGATCCGATCGCATTGGTGGCCACCACGGTGCAGCTGACCGGGGTGCCGTTGGGGAGGCCCATGACCGTGATCGGCGAGTTGGCCCCGCTGGCCATCTGGCCGCCACAGGTGGCGGTGTAGCCGGTGATGGGGCTGCCACCGGTGTTCATCGGCGCGGTGAAGGCGATGGTGACCTGGCCATTGCCGGCCGTGGCGGTGCCGATGGTGGGTGGGTTGGGTACGGTGAGCACAGCAAAGGTGGCGGTGACCGTACAGGCCGCCGTGATGGTCCCCGTGGTGTACGGGCTCGTGGTCCCTGGCGTGCCGGAGCAGCCGCTGATGTTGGTGAGCGTGTAGCCCATCGCCGGGGTCGCGGTACAGGTAGTGGTGGAACCTTGGTTGACCGGGCTGGTGCAGCTCACCGTGCCACCCGCCATCGGGCTGGCAACTCCAGAGACGACGTAGGTGGTGACGGTGGATGTGAAGGTGGCGGTGACGGACTTGGCCGCGTCCATGGTGAGGTTGCATGTGCCGGTGCCGGTACAAGCGCCGGACCAGCCGGTGAAGGTGGTACTCATGCCTGGGTTGGCAGTGAGAGTCACCATGGTGCCGCTGGTGAATGATTCGGCACAGTCGCCGGGGCAGTTGATGCCGGTTGGGGCGGTGGTGACGGTACCCGTGCCGGTGCCAGAGATGGTGACGGAGAGTGGATAGAGCGTCACTGCACTGGAGATCGCCACGCCTTGGAGCGTGATGGTCTTGCTGCCGGCGTTGGTGGTCAGGGTCACCGCCCCATCGCGGGCATTGGGGCCACTGGGGTTGAAGACCACCGGCAGGTTGCAGGTGGCCGTGGGGGCCACGCTGGCGCAGGCGTTTGGATTGGGGAGACTGAAGTCGCTGGCCCCGGCGGTGATACTGGCGCTGGTGATACTGAGCGTGGCGGTGCCTACGTTCTGGATGACGATGTTGGTGGGGTCGCTCGGCGTGCCGATCGGCGTCGTGGCAAACACCAGGTACGGATCGTCCTTGGTGCTCACACCGGTCACCTTGAGGCCGGGGGAGGCCGGGGCGATGGCCTTGCCAAACAGGTTGCGCAGTTCAGGGGAGCCCGGCAGGTCGGCCACGATCTTGAGGTTGCCCGCGTAGTCGCCGGAGGTGGTGGGGTTGAAGGTGACGCGGAAATCGCAGGACTCATTGGCGTTGAGCGATGTGTTGCAAGTGAGTTTCTGGACATTGAAGGCGCTGCCCGCGCTGTTCTCCACCGTGACATCGACACCGGACACCACCTGGGTCAGGTCGTTGTTCTTGAAGGAGCCGTCGATGTTGGGTGGGGTCGGCGGATTCGTGTTGATGTTGCCGAAGTCGTAACCGGTGGCCAGCCCGTCGATGGTGACGATGGAGGTACCGGAACTCGAGGATCCGCCGATGGAGGTAACCACGTTGCCGGCAAAGGCGGCGATGCCGGCATCGCCCCGTAGCAGGTTCAAGGCACCCGAGTGCGGGCTGTAGTTACCGCTCTTGTTGCCGACTTGGCCAAAGAAGTTGTCTCCCCACACATAGAGTTCGCCATTGGTGCGTAGCCCTGCACTGTGGCGGCCACCAGCGGCGATGGCGAAGACGTTGGGGACGCTTACGACCAGCGTGGGGCTGGTGCGGTTGGCGCTGGGGGTGGAGACCTGTCCGGATTCGGCGTAGTCGAGCTGCCGGTTGGCGTTGTTGCCCCAGGTGTAGAGCTGGCCTCCCACCCGGACGGCGATGCTGTGTGTGGCACCCACAGCAATGCGGCCCACTTGGGTGAGGCCGGGGACGGCGGTGGGGGTGAGGCGGTTGGTGGTGTCGCCTACCCCCAACTGACCAAAGGCGTTGTCTCCCCAAGCAACAACGGTAGCGTCGTTCTTGAGGGCCAGGCTGTGGGCTCCACCCGCGGCGACGGCGACGATGTTGGTCAGCCCACTCACGGCGACGGGACTGCTGGAAGGGGCGGTACTGTTGGTGCCCAGTTGCCCACTGGCGTTGTTGCCCCAGGTGACCACGGTGCCATCGACCAGCACGGCTAAGTTGTGGCGGTTGCCGGCGGCAATGGCGGTGACGCCGGTAAGCAAGCCACTACCACCGATGCCCTTGACCTGCACGGGGGTGAGATAACGGCTGGTGGTGGTGCTGCCCTGCCCGATCTGGCCGTCGACATTCAATCCCCAGGCCCAGACGGTGCCGTCCTGCTTCAATGCCAATGAGTGGTATTCGCCGGCGGCGATGGCGATGATGTTGGTCAGATTGGAGACATCGACGAAGTAGCGTTCGCTGTTGGTATCAACCCCGGAGCCCAACTGACCCCCGGCGTTGTAGCCCCAGGCGGCGACAGTTCCATCGGATTTCAAGGCCAGGCCATGGTTGGCACCAGCGGCGATGGCGGTGATGCGGCCAAGACCGGCAACGGGACGTAGGAGCGGCGTACTGAAGGTGGTGCCATTGCCCAGTTGACCGTTGCCGTTGTAGCCGACAGCATACACAGTTCCCCGGCTGGAGAGAACGTAGCTGTGGCTGCTGCCCAGAGCGACCTGCGGGATGATGGCGGTGACGTTGGAATCGTCGCGCGTGCGGACGTAGAAGGTGGAGGAGCGGCCCGAGGCGCCACCAATCACTAGCGTTGTTGAAGTTGTCGTGCTGTAAGTCGCGGCGGAATGAACACGAACAACTACAGTATCACCGTTGACCACCGTACCAGGAGTGGAGGTAAACGCACCATTGTTGATGCGGTAGTCGCCGCCAACGATTGTGATCGGGGACATAACACCAGTGCCCAAGCCAGAGACCACAAGGCTATTTGCTAGTACCGATGAATTTGGTAACAAGCCAAAAATCGCTTGCAATTGAAAGAATGCGGGACGCGTACCGGCTCCCAACAATCGCAAGGCAAAATCGTCAGTGCCTTCGGTTGGAAATACGAATACTGGCGTCAGCCTGGTCAACATAGCGCCATCTCCAAGGGCACCGTATCCACCGCTG
>CAYTYD010000137.1:0-8276 GCA_964441555.1 uncultured Phycisphaeraceae bacterium
ATAAGACGTTTTCGTGTACCACCGGCGCGCGCGCGCCGGCGTCGCTCTTAACAAATGGGAAGGCATCAGGCATTAGGCATCAGGAAAGGCAGGAAGAGATGATTTCATATGCCGCGAGGGTCGCGGCACAATGTGGAGGCAAGAAGAGAGAGGGCGAGTAGGTGTGAGGAGCATGTTTACCACTAGTTGCGCAATGCTTCGCATTGCTCCACTAGTGGCTACAGCCCGCCGCCCCGTTGGGGCGAAGAGGAAGAAGTGATTTCATATGCCGCGGGGGTCGCGGCACAATGTGAAGGAAGGGTGTGAGAGGGAGTGATTGGTGGTGGTGTGAGCGATGACCAGAGGTTGCGCGATGCTGCGCATCGCTCCACGCTCTGGCAACTAACACTCGCCCGTTTCACGGGCGAGAGATGTGAGTGCCGCACCGTTGGTGCTTGGGAATGTGGAAGTGAGGAGAGACTTGAGTGGACCTGTACCCGGGGCTGACGCCACCGGGCTCATCACACGCACCGCTTCGCGGTGAAGAAGATGCAGAATCGCGCTGAGCTGAAGTGGGATCAGTTGATTAAGAAATGTTCTCAGAGGTCTGTGCATTGTGAGACCGTGTAGATTCATTTTGTGCGACTGTGCCGGGGGTGTCGCTACGCGACAACCCCCGGCTATTCAATTTCACCACTACGTGGCGAAGAGAAGGGTTGTCATCGGCCTGTGCTTTGAGAGATCGTGAAAAGGTGTTGTATGACTTCTCTGTAGGTGCCGCGTTCTCGTTGGGAGCGCGACGACTCTCGTCTATGAACCTTCACCACTGCGTGGTGAAGAGAGGAAGCGGAGTCGCACTGACCTGAAGTGGGATCGGTTGAGTAAGGGACCAATGCAAACACATCTTCGGCATGATGGGAGAACGGCCAGGTGAGATTATGACGATTCAACCCAACGCAGTGCCCGTCTCCACCAGCGTTCGGCAACGCCGCGGCCTTTGGGTTTGGCGAGGAGAGTTTCCCATCCGCCTTCTTCGACGCGACGGAGGGGAATGCGGGGGAACTCGCGATCAGAGCGCAGTGCCTGGGTGAGCCAGCGAGAGTGGAGCAGCCGAGCCCGCTCTCCGGCGGTCATCGCATCCCATCTGTCATCGAGGCGGCGGAAGAACATGGAAGATTGTTCGCTGCAGGGCTGGTGTATGGATGCTGCGTGAAGTGCAAAAACGAACCGCCCCGAGCGTTGGCCCGGGGCGGTGGATATCACAGAGCGATCGGTGGATTACTTCTTCTCGCCGCCGCCTTCGTATTCCTTGAGAGCATCTTCCATGCTCTTCTTCATCTCGGCATCGTCGGCAGCGGCGATGGCCTTCTTCTGGGTGTCGATGGCCTTGGCCTTGTCGCCACCGTCAAAGTATGCCTTGGCGAGGGTGTCGAGGATTGCGGCGTCCTTACCCTTGGTCACTTCCGCGCCGCGTTCGGCGGCGGCGGTTGCGAGCTTGAAATCTCGCTTGGTGACGCCAGGGGCGGTGAGGATGGTCCAGGCGACCTGGTTGAGTGCCTGAGCGTTGTCCTTGAACGTGCTGGTGATGTGAGGAGCGATGTAGGCGTAGGCCTTGTCCTCTTCCTTCATCTTGGTGAGCATGTAGTTGAACTTGGCGGGGATCACGCCTTGGTACTGCTCGTTGTCGAGGGCGTAGAGCTCATCAAAGCCAGCGAGCACATCGGCGTGGTTGTTGGCACGCATGGCGGTGCTGAGCTTCTTCTGCACGGTCATGGCCTTGGCGCGGAGTTCCTTTTCCTTGGCGGCCTTGGTGACGGCCTTGTTGATATCGAAGGTGCCGCTGGTGACTTCCTTCAGGGTCTTGTCGAGGCCATCCATGGGGTGGCCGATCCAGACGATCTTGCCCTTGTCGACGACGAAGGAGGCGGGGATGCCATTCTGATCAGCGGCCTTGAGCCACGCTTGGGCCATGTGGGTTTCGTTGCCGCCGCCGGCAAAGGCGACGTTGTAATCCATCTTGTCGCCCATCTCACGGACGAAGCTCTCGACCTTGTCGAGGCCATCATTTTCCCACACACTCATGCCGATGAAGGAAACCTTGTCCTTGTACTCGTGAGCCAATTCGGTGAGGTGAGGAATGGCGACGCGGCAGGGGCCGCACCAGGTTGCCCAGAATTCGACGACGTAGGTCTTGGTCTTATCCAGACCCTTGATCTCGGTGCCCTTGAGCCACTTCTCAAACTTGATTTCGGGTGCTGCATCGCCCACGCCGAGGGGCTTGACCTCTGCTTCCTTCTTCGCAGGCACCTTGACGGCTTCGGGTTCCTTGGCCGCCTGAGCCAAAGCCACTGAGCCACCAAATGCCAAGCCGCAGAGAGCCACAACCAGCGTGAGCGAACGTTTCATCAGCAATACTCCTGAAAATCCCCCGTTCGTCGGGCTCCAACCCGACGAGTCCCGCCCCAAGTGTAACCGCCGACGGACCTGCCAAGTTTCCCTCGACGTGAACCGACGCCCCTTCGGGGACGTCTTTCCCGATACCATTGAGACGCTTTTGGCGTCAGCAGGTTTCAAGATCAGGTCTAGGTCCGAGAACTATGTCGAGCAGAGCATTGACAATCTCATTCCTGGCGAGCGGCGGCGTGCACGTCGCCTTGCTGGGCGGATTGATGCTCACTGGCTTTCAGGTTGCTCCATCGGGATCGACGGCCGCGAGTTCGGCCTCGACGGTAATTGATTTTGGCTCGATGCCCAAAGAGGTGTCGGGATCACTGCCGCCACTGGTGAGCGAGGATGCACAGCCGCGAGAGTTGGCGCCGGTGGTGTTGCCGCCACATCAGCCACCTGCTGAGGCGCCGATGCTGGTGAAGTCGTTGGTTGAGCTAGAGCCACCGGAAGTGAAGCTGGGGATTGATGACGGGCGAGACGACAGCAAGAACTGGATCGGGTTTAAGGATCCGACCGAGTTTCGTGCGCCGAAGAGCACGGTAGATCAGGCCGAAGTGTCACTCAATCCCGGGCAGCCGTCGATTGCCTCGGGTGCGCCCGGCAAGCCGGGTGATGTGGGAAGGCCTGGCATTCCTGGTGAAGCGGCACCGGCAGCGCCTGCGACGGCGTCAGCACCAGAAGCGAGCGCGACACCAACACCGCCAACATCAACGCAAGTACCGCCAACTTTGTCGCCGACAGATATTGCGAAGCAGCGGAGCGCCGCGACGCAGCGGGGGGTGAAGGGGGATGGGCCGCGCGAGGTGAAGTCGCAGGAGGAAGTGAGGGCATCGCACGCGACACTGGGAAAGGCAGAGACATTGAATCCGGCGGTGACGCCATTTGATGGGGCTGCGCCTGCGAGCAACAAGGGTGTGCCCAACGCAGAAGCGGCGGATGAAGGGGATGAGGCCGAATCGCGCGAGGCAGTGGAGAAGCGTGACGCCAAGACGCAGGGCTCGCCATTGGGGACGGACAAGAGCACGGACAAGAGCAAGGGCGAGGCGGTGACTGCTGCCGCAGTCTCGCAGCCAAGCGCGGTGGTTCCGGCTGGCGCAGCAACTCCGGCATCGACACCTTCACCTACTCCGGCATCGCCCAGCGAGCAAGGCAATCAGGGTCAGCGCGGCAGCGATGGGAACAACGCCAGCGGTGCGAACATCACGGGCGATAAGGCCGGTGAGAAGGATGATCGTGAGGCGGATGCTTCGGCGGTGGTTGATTCGATTGAGGTGGTGCCAGGAAAGCCCGCCGCGGCCAAGGGGCTGAGGATTCAGACCTCGCGTCCGCAGTGGAGCATGGCGACGAAGTTGACAGCGCGGCCTCGGAATCCGACGGTGCGTATCACGTTTGGTCCGACTGGGCGCGTGGTGAAGGCGGAATTTGAGAAGGGAAAGAGCACGGGATACACGGATGTGGATCAACCCTTGCTGAATGCCATGTATCGCTGGACAGCGCGGGGAGAGGCGATCGACAAGTTGAACCCGGCGAACCCGCGGGCTGGGGTAACAATCTCCGTGAACATCCTATTGAATTGAACATTGGCCCGGCGTGAGGGCGTATGTTTCATCGGTGCGTTCACCAAACCCCTGATCCGGCTATCCCGAGATGCGAATCTGACCGATAACACGTGAGTCCATGAGTTTGATCCTGTGCACCATCTTGGCTTTTGCGGACCCGGCGGCTGGCTCGAGCGCCAGTGCGGGGACGCCGCGGCAGAACATTCCACAGCCGGTGGAGCAGGGTGTTGGCGATGTGAATCCGCTGTCACAGAGTCAGCGTGTATTGCCGGTGGACCTTTTTGTGCCCACGCGATTTGAGAAGGTGTATCGACTTGAGGATGTGATTCGTCGGGGTGATGCCGCGGCTGCGTCTGGCAACTCGTCGCGTCCGACTGGGTTTGTGAGGTTTTCCGGTGGAGTTGCTGCTGTTTTTCCATTCTCAACGTACGAGCCCACGCCGCGAGGCAAGGTGGCGACGATTCCTGCGGGGACGGTTTTTCATCTGGATTTGCGCCCTGCAAGACCGGGCGATGTGAATTTTTCGGAATCTGCCACACCGCCGGCGTTCAATGCGGCGAGTGGTCCGTTGATGAGCACGCCGCGAGCGAGGTCTTTGGCTGCAAGTGAGCAGGCGACGGAGACGACGCACCATGTGTCTGCGGCGATGGAACGTCCGGCAGCCGTGGCCACTTCGCAGCGCCGGGATGATGTGCCGCGGACGCTTTCTCGCGGCGGTGAGGTGACGAAGTTGGCGGGCCCACAGGCACCGAAGGATGGGTCAGTCGCTCAAGCGAGCGTGGTGACGGATTCGGGTGCTTCGCAGCCGCCGCGATTGCAGCGATTGACACCGTGGTCCGAGGGTGCGTTGCGAGAGCGAGTGCTGGATGGATTGATTGATGAACTGGTGGCCCCAGCAGTTCCCGGCGTTTTGCGTTAGACGACGATCTTTCGATCGGTACTGATGCGATCTACGCTTGCTGCCCATGGCCACACCTGCCGGCAGTCTGCCTGAACTTCCCTATCGCCTTGCGTGTTTGTGCGATCTTCGTGATGCACAGGGGCGCGTGTTGTTGTTGCATCGTGCCAAGGCGCCGAACCAGGGCCTGTTTTCACCGATCGGTGGGAAGCTGGATGTCGCGACGGGTGAGTCGCCCGCGCAGTGCGCTCAACGCGAGATCAAGGAAGAGGTGGGACTGGATATTCCGATTTCGCGTTTGCACCTGCTGGGACTGGTTGCGGAAACGGCGTTTGAAGGGCGCGGACACTGGCTGATGTTTGTGTATCGCGTGATGGGCCCGGTGTCAGTCGAGCCATTTGAGATGCGTGAGGGGAAGATCGATTGGTATCACCCGCGTGATGTGGCAGGGCTTGCTCTGCCGGAGACTGATCGCAAAATCATCTGGCCACTCACGCAAAAGGTGGAGCAGAAGACTCCGGGGGGGAGGCCTGGTTTTTATTCACTGCACATTGATTGCCGCCCTGTCGATGGCAAAGAGAGCATGGTGTGGACAGTGGATCAGTTGATTGAGGGAACTTGAGATTTCGCTTTTTCGCGGCGAGTTCAGGCGGCGAGTTTCAGATCGGTCGCCAGGGGTACGGCGCGGATGGCGATGAGGGTGACATCGTCGGGCTGATGCAAAGAGCCATCTCCCTGGTGCAGGTGAGATTCGAGTTCGTGCACCGCCGCAGTGATATCCGTATTCCCGGCATGCGCCAGGTGAGCACGGGCAAGATCGGTGATCGAGAGCTTCAAGGGCTCGGCGGCGGCTTCGAGGCCGTCGGAGTGAATGAGCAATGTGTGGCCGGGAAGAAAGTCAAAGATGATGTTGGCAAACTCGGGTTCATCAAAGACGCCAAGCATCGGCCCGGGCGTTTCGGCGGTCAGAATCGCTTCGTTGCTGTCGCAGAGGCGGAGGGGGTAGGGGTGTCCGGCTCCGGCGAGCGTGACGCGGCGCAACTTGGGATCGATGATGCCGCAGACTGCTGTGGCGTATTTGTGCGAATGGCCGGGGTGGCGGACAAGCTCTTCGTTGAGCCGTGCCAGCATCAGTGCGGGGTCAGTGTGGCCGGCCCGGGAAGATGCGGACATGGCGCGGGTGATCGCCATGGTCAGGAGCGCGGCGGGGACGCCGTGTCCGACGGCGTCGGCAAGGAAAAAGGCCAGGGTGCCATCGGGCTGAGGGACCAGGTCGAAGATATCGCCGGAGACGTAGGCGCATGGGCGAAAGGCGATGGCGATTTCGAGGCCGGGGATCTGTGGAGCGGCGCGGGGGATGAACTCATTCTGCACGGTCGCTGCGAGTTCCATTTCCTGCTGAAAGTGATCGAGTTCGCGGGTGAGGGCGCGAGTCGTGGCGGTGGCGAGTCTCAGATCCATCGCCATGTGGCGGATGGTGGCCTGACGCTGCGCGAGTGTGCAGATGATGCTGGCCAGCGTGGCGGGTGGGACGGAGGTGGATTCGATCAGGACGCCGCAATCGCCCAGTTCGCGGGCCAGGGCCTCAGCGCGGGTGGAGAGGAGCAACGCCGCGGCGTGGGTATCGGCAAAGAGCGTGGCCAGTTGGGCCAGATCGTGTGTGGGTGTGGAATCATCGAGGAGGCAAACCCAGACTGATTCGAGATCAGGAGTCAGTTCGTCGCGCGAGATGATGCGGCAGTGGGGCGACTCACCAGATCGCGGCCAATGTTCGAGAAGCTGCGAAGCTAAACATGCGGCGGCCCCGGCCTGATGCGACGATGCAACAAAAGTAACCGCAATGGTTCGCACGGCAAAGAGTTCCCGGTGAGTGTCGGCGAGTGGCGCGACTCACAGGAAAATCGGCTCATTTGATGCGCTTCTTCAGGCCTTCGTGATCAAACTCGATGCGATCGCCAGCTTTGAGCTTGGGGTTTTTCATCTCCCCACCAGCCAGTTCGATGACGAATTGTGCTGGAAATTTGGAGCCATATCTGATCAGCCGCACCTCGTAATCCCTGTCGCTTTCGGTGGGCTTGCGGGGTGCATCAGGCACCATGGTGTGCATGGCGACGATGCGTCCGGCAGCATCCAGGAAGATGATGTCAATGGACACAGGGCAATCGCGCATGACAAACTCGCGGAGGATGGACTCTTTGAAGCCAAAGAGCATGCCGCCTTTAGGGTCTATGACGGTTCTGCCGCCGAGTCCCTTGACCCGGGTGGGGTCGTCGAGCGCCAGATCGAGTGTGTAGGTCTTGCCACCCACATTGACGGCGAGCGTGTTACCAGCGGCAGCGCTCTGAGTTTTCTCGCATCCGCGGAGGGCGAGAAGGGGGAGGGCGAAACCGATGGTGAGGACGGAAAGGAGGACACCGGCGATGCCGCGACGGAAGGTTGAAAGGGTCGCGAGCTTTATTTGCGGATTGTGCTCAAGAGCCATGCATGGTCCTCTGCGGTGAAGGTGATATCTGATTGGGGAAGGGTAGAGATGTTGAAGCCGGAAGCGAATTCGGATGAGGAGATGGGTTGGCGCGTGGGGACGACGCCGGACCAGAAGGCGATAAGGCCGATGATGGCCTCGGCCGGGACGCCAATGTCGCGATAGGTGTCGATGCGGGTGTCGCCGTGGCGTTTGGCAAGGCGTTTGCCATCGCTGCCGCGGACGAGGGGGAGGTGGCAGTAGGTGGGTTCGGGGGAGAGTGTCAAAGCGCGGTAGAGAAGGAGTTGGCGTGCGGCGGAATCGAGGAGGTCGTTGCCGCGGATGATGTGGGTGATGTGTTGGCGGGCATCGTCGACGACGACAGCGAGTTGGTAGGCGGGTTGAGCACGCTTGGTCCAGATGATGAAGTCGCCGATGGTGTCGGCGGGGTGATGAGTTTGCGGGCCAGCGCAGAGATCGGTGAAGGTGATGGGCGTGGAAGGAGTGGCGAAGCGCCAACCGACGGTGGTGTCGGTGGGATCGAAGGAGCGCGGATGAAGGGAAGGGCGGAGGGAAGCGGGAAAGTGCTGATCGTGAGCGCCTTCCTGCGGTGCGCTGGCGGCGAGTTCGATCTGGGTGCGCGAGAGATCGCTGGGATAAGCGAGGGCGAGGGAGGAAAGGCGATGCATGGCATCGATGTAGGGAGAGAGGTCAGTGCTTTGGATGATGGGATCGTTGTCCCAATTCATGCCGAGCCACGAGAGTGTGGAAATGCAGGAGTCGATGGCGCCGGGCTTGATGCGCGGGCCGTCGAGGTCTTCGATGCGGAGGATGATGCGCCATCCGGCCTGACGCGCCATGGCCCAGCAGCTGAGGAAGGAGCGGGCGTTGCCCAGATGGAGTGCGCCGGTGGGCGAGGGGGCCAAACGTG
>CAYTYD010000138.1:0-8271 GCA_964441555.1 uncultured Phycisphaeraceae bacterium
CCACCGAAGCCACGGCCACCACCGCCGCCGCCGAAGCCGCGACCACCACCCCCGCCACCGAAGCCACGCCCGCCGCCGCCACCGGCTTCACGGGGACGAGCCTCATTCACAACCAGAGCGCGACCACCGAGCTGCTGACCGTTCATGGCGTTCACCGCGGCATCAGCCTCGGCATCGTTCGGCATTTCAACAAAGCCGAAACCACGCGGGCGGCCGGTTTCGCGATCCATGACGATGGTCGCGGAAGCGACTTCGCCGTGGGCCTCGAAGGCCGAACGCAATTCGGCGTCCGTCGTGCTGAACGGGAGATTACCAACATAAAGCTTCTTCATACCTGAATCCTGACTCAAACAATCCGCCCGAGACATTCCAACCGGATCCGATAGCAGCCACTCGAGCGGAACTGAGCCACGGGTCCAAGCAAACGGACCGCAACCACCGGCTGCGGCCTATCCAGCATGGTCCAAGTATACCCCTGCCGATTTGCCGGGGGCACACCGGACTCATCCCACCCCTACCCCCACCGTTCCTCGTAGCGATCTCTACATTCGCGACTGGAAGGGAACGAGCAACAATGCGTCCTATAACGTGTCTATGATCGAGGACAATGAGAAGTTGAGATCGCGACCAAGGCGAATTCACATTGCTGTGATGGTCACTATTTGCGTCTTAGCACCGCAGCTGAGATACCGACCAAATCAGGCGTTACTTCGATGGCCGAACTTCAGCGGCGTTGTATCCGGCCTTGCTCAGCAGTTTGAGCAGCTTGTCTCGATCGCCACCGGCATTGAGCATGCCAGCATCGTCGGCCATCTGGCGGAGGAGTTGCTGCATAGAGGAATAACCAGACCACCCTTTGAAGCGATCGACAGCCGCGAGGAGGGTGCGGACGTGGCCGATCGGGTCTGGCTTGGAATCGAACGTCTCGGTGAGCCACGCGGGGCGGCAGGCGATTCCTTCACCGGTGGCGCGGAGCCCGGCGATGAGGGCATTGCCCCAAGCGTCGCGATGCTGATTGAGTTGTTCATCGGGGACGGAGATGAGAAGTTCTGCCGCGCCCTGACGGTAGATGTAGTACTGGCTTTGCATGCAACCAAGAAGTTCGTTGTCAAAATCGGGGACCTGCAGCGCTCGATTGATGATGATGGCGCGGCACTCATCGTCAAAGGGTTTGGCATCTGGCGTCTCTGGCAAGTAGGCGACGATGGTCCACAGAGGTGCAGTTTCTGAGAAGGTAGAGAGTGCTTCGACCAGACGTTCCTTGGTGGGCATGGCGTTGATGGCATCAAGTTCGGCCCGTTCCTTGATGGCGTTGGCGATTGCTGCCGCACGCTTTGCGGCGGCGTACTGAATCTGCTTGCCAAAGACAGCACCCGCTGAGGCATAACCGGCCAGCGCGAGAACACATATCCCGGCAAATCCGAGCTTCAGTCCGAGTCCATTCCCACCCGGCGTGGCGAGGGCCTTCACGGCATCGGACTTTGACATCCACACACCGATGATGAGCATCACACCGAGCAGAATCGGGCCGCCGATACCCGCGACAAAACCAACCGGAATCGTGATGGACTTTTGAGCTTCATCCGCGAACATCGGTTCACACCACACCATGAATGCCATTCCAGAAGCAATTGACGCACCGAAGGTGATGGCGATGACGAGGAATCCAGAAAGCACCGGTGATGTCGCGATCGCTCCCACGGCGGCATGAGGCACACGAAATGCAGCCAGAATGGAAGCGAAGGTGAGGAGGACAATGGCGCCGCCGAGCCCGATGATGGGGACTATCAGCCCCATCGCCTGATCACCTCGCGGACGCGGTGAGGTGAAGAAGCCGGTGCAGCCGCAGTTCATGAGCAGCGTGACGAGGGTTGCAATGACGACGATGATGGTGATGAATGTGGCGAGCACGGAGAGCTTTCTGGCGCGAGTGGGGAGAACGGGAGAAGACACTTGGAGTGTGGTCATGGCGAGTCTTTCAGCGTGCCGCGGCTTCGCCTGTGGGCACATAGTGAATCACGGTGAGAGGGTGCGGCGGAGCAAGCCGGGAGAGAACGTGATCGCCAAGTCCCTCGTATTTGGCCGCGAGACGCTTTGAGGGAAGCTTGTCGACCTCAGAACACGCAAAGAGCAATTGGTCGATATCTGCAGCGAGCAGAATGGTGATCTGCATGCGGCTGAGCTCACGATCTTCACCCAGGGAGGCGATGGCAGTCTGGGCGGACCGGGTCACCGTGGGATCGACCGGAAACTCGTTGGCCATCTCGGCAGCGTTGGTTGAATCAATGGCCCACCAGAGAGCGGAGCGGACCCATTCACGATCTTCGCGGTGCGCATCGGTCAGATCGCGGAGAGCCATGACACGCTTGAAGAGGGGTTGATGGCGAAAGTTGCCGTGACCATCGCGGATGCACTGTTGGGCCGCGTGCAGGGCGGATTCGATGAGGATCCGCTCATCGTCGTGTTCTGGATACTTGGCGAGAACCCCCCTTTGCACCATGCGAATCGCGAGGAGCGCCTGGGCGAAATTGGGGAGCGTGGCAAACTGGTTGACGGCTTCGAGACGCATGAGAAGTCCTTTTGCTCAGTGCGATGAGTGGATTGAGAAGGGATAACGAATCAGGAAATTCCGGCAGCGTGAAGGATCTTGAGCATCTGATCGCGCTCAGGAGAGGGAGCCAGGCGGGAGATCGCGGCGGAGAGCCCGGACAACGAAGATTTCAAGGCCGGGTACTGCGGAGTGGCCCGGAATCGCTGCGCGGCGTCAACCAGCTCGGACACAAATGCAACTGGGTCCGGGTTGGTGTTGCGATCCACGACCCACTCAGGCCGGCCAGAGAGGGAATTGGTGGTATCGTCGATGGAGAGTTGCAGGGGCGTGGCCCATTCGGATGAGTGATCGTTGAATGTGGCTTTTGGAGCGGAGGCGATGAAGAGGAATACGCCGCGACGGAGGATGGGCTGCGCGTGAAAGAGAGTTGTGGTGACCTGAGTGTCGAGATCGTCGATGGCGGCGGCGCGTTCGAGGACCAGACGACGATCCTGGGTCGGCTGAACGGGTTCGGCTGGGAGTTGGACGAGGAGTGCGGTGACATTCCAAAGTGGCGCATCGGGGCCGAGCTTTGCAAGTTCAGCGGGGATGTTGTTGGTGACCTTACCAGCTGTGCGCTGGCGAATGTACTCATCGGGCATGAGCTGGCTGATGGTGCCGTAGGGGGCATACTTGCGATGATGAGCGACCGCGCCGTACAGGTCTCCGGCGATGTGGAGGTAACCAATGACGGAAAGGGCTGCAGTGAAGGAGAAAAGTACCTTGACAGCGCGAGCCCATACGGGATGGGAAGCGATGGAATCGTGGGTTCCCTGCGTAGCCACCAAGAGTGCGATGGCAAGAACCAACGGGGCGACAACGCCGCTGAGCCAATGAGAAGCAAGAGAGAGGAACTCGAGGTGGCCCTGCACTCTGGCCGAGTTGGCCCAAGCGATGAAGGTCGAGAAGCACCCGACGGCGATACCGAGGGTGACGACGATCGCAATGACGAAGCACCACGGCCGAGATGAGTGGATGAGACCGAGTGCATGAACCGGGGAGCGGGAACCGGCGATGATTGCAGCGATCAGCAGCAACAGGCCCGCGAGGATGGTGCCAAGCATGGGAACGACGAGGATCATGGCGCGATCGCCGTGTGGCGGCTTGGCGAGGAATGCACCACTGAAGAGGACATTGAAGAGAAGCAAGAGGGTGCCGCTGAGAATGATGTAGGTGACAACTTGCGAGAACATGATGTTCCTGACTGCGGGGAGGAGGCGAGCCACGGGGGAGGCGGCTGTGGAGAGGGACACGCTGGTGAGAGGCATGCAATGCTCCGAGAGTGCCGGGGGCTGTCCCCGTATAGATACAGTGCGACGACGGAAGGGACATGGGCTAACGTGTGGCAAACGACGGTGAACACACGAGATGCGCTGCAGTTTGGTGGTTTGGCACGACAATAACGAAGGGGAGTCGGCTATGGCAAACGAGATACTTTTGACACGCTTGTCGCGCTTGGATGCGCGTGTGATCGACGAACTGGTTGAAGTACTTTGCGATTGCGTGCAGGGTGGCGCATCGGTGGGATTCATGGAACCGATCACGAAGGATCGGGCGGAGTGGTTCTGGAAGATGGTGGCACAGGAGGTTGAGCGCGGCCAGCGTGCCATTTTGGTGGCTGAAGATGAAACGGGAATCTGCGGCACAGTGCAACTGGTGCTGGGTATGCCGGATAACCAGCCACACCGAGCTGATGTGTGCAAGATGCTGGTGCATCGGCGGGCGAGGCGCCGCGGCGTCGGTGCGGCGTTGATGTCGCAGATTGAAAACGTTGCCAAGAACGAAGGGCGAACGCTGCTGGTATTGGACACCGTGACCAACAGCGATGCGTATCGCATGTACGCACGCCTTGGTTGGCAGTGCGTGGGTGATATACCGACCTACGCGCTCATGCCGGATGGCGAGCCATGCAGCACTACGTATTTCTATAAAGCACTCTGAAGACAGCAATTCTTGATTTAGCAGCTCATCTTTTTCGTGCCCATGACTGGCGAAGTAAAGATGACTCAAGAGGTCAAGAATGAGCAGACTTCGACTCCGAGCAAAGATGACTTGCGTGGTCAAGAATCAGAGCGGTGAATACCCAATGAACTGCTGGACTTTCGCAAGATACGCACGCGTTTTGTGGAAGACTTGCATTCCAAAGTTGCGAAGTCACGCTGATGCGTTTTGCATGCGAGCATGGGTCGAAGACTTGAACGCACTTCGAAAGGACTCTCGTTCACTGCCGCTGGATTAGGCGGGGCCGCAGTCCTTGGCGGATTGATTGGAGCTTTCAGCGGCGCGACGGGCTACACGGCATACGAAGCGCGGGCTCTCTCATATCTCTCGGATGATCCCAAGGCGTGTGTCAACTGCCACATCATGAATGAGCAGTACAACTCATGGAGCAGCTCACCGCACCACAGTCGTGCGACATGCAACGACTGTCATGTGCCACATGATTCCATATTGAGCAAGTACATGCTGAAAGCCGAGCATGGGTATCGGCACAGCAAAGGATTCACGCTCAATGACTTTCACGAACCGATTCAGATCACCCAGGGAAGCCGCGATGTGGTGATCATGAATTGTGTTCGATGCCATGAATCCATGACGCACGAGATTCGCACCGCTGCGTCACCGGCATTGCCCGCGGGGCACGAATCAACCGGCGGAGTAGATTGCATTCATTGCCATGCGGCGGTTGCGCATGGTCAAACGCGGTGAGAAAGGTCGTCTATGTCCAATCAGAAAAGCAATCGGGGCAGTGCCAGCAAATCGACGGTCTTTGTCATTGCTGCCATCGCTTTTGGAGCGGGAACAGTTGCCGCAATGATGATGTATGGCAGCATCACGCGACGCAAGATTGAAGCGACCAACGTGGTACAGCGGATTGTGGACATCACCGAGACCACCACAGATGCCGCAGAATGGGGCAAGAACTTCCCGCGTCAGTATGACGGGTACATCCGAACCGCCGACAACTCCAAGGCCCGGTTCAAATGGAGCGAGGGGCGACCGCCGGAGGATGCGGAACATCCGACCGATCCGCGCGATGCCAAGGCCGAGTCCAAGCTGGCGAGTGATCCGCGATTGAAGACGATCTTCAACGGATACGCGTTTGCACTGGACTATCGGGAACGCCGCGGGCACGCGTTCATGCTGCACGACCAGCGTGAGACTGAGCGAGTCAAGCAGAAGCCGCAGCCAGGTGCATGCTTGAATTGCCACGCGAGCAATGTGGTTGCGTATCGCGAGACGGGATTGAAAAATGGTGCACCCGGCTCAATTCAAGACCCCTTGCTTTCCGAGAATGGTCAGAAGCAACTCTTTACCGGGTGGGAGAAAGTGAATCCCATGAAATATGCGGATGCGACGCAATTAGTCGCGCATCCGGTGACGTGTCTGGATTGTCACGATCCCAAGACCATGGCGTTGCGGATTACGCGTCCCGCGTTCATCGAGGGGATTGCGAATCTGGCCAAATCCGGTGACCCGGTTCCTCATTTGCCGAGTGTGGAGCAATGGCGCAAGGGGGATCGCTCGAAGGCCTATGACGCCAACGCACTGGCGAGTCGGCAGGAAATGCGATCGATGGCATGCGCGCAGTGTCATGTGGAGTATTACTTCAAGGGTGATGAAAAGCGCCTGACCTTTCCGTGGCACGATGGGCTCAAGATGGACCAGATCGAGGGGTATTACAACAAAGTTGGTTGGAATGATTGGACGCACAAAGACTCGGGCGCCAAGGTGATCAAGGCCCAACATCCTGAGTTTGAATTGTGGAGCCAGGGAGTACACGCGCGCAGCGGCGTCTCTTGCGCTGATTGCCACATGCCGTACAAGCGCGAAGGGGCAATGAAGTACACGAGCCATCAAATACAGACTCCGATGGCGACAGTGAACCTGAGTTGCCAGACGTGCCACAATTACACGGAAAGTGAGATTCAAGCGAGAGTTGATCAGATTCAGAAACGCACGAAAGACCAGTTGGACCGCGCCGAGATCGCTGTCGTTGAGTTGATCAACGCCATCAAGTCTGCCCAGGCGGCGGGTGCCACCGATGATCAACTCGCCAAGGCACGAGAACTGCAACGCAAAGCGCAATGGCGTGCAGATTTCATGAACGCCGAGAACTCCATGGGATTCCATGCTCCCGGGGAGAGCTTGAGAATCTTGGGCGAATCGATCGATTATGCCCGCCAGGGAATCACGGAAGTTGTCAAGCTGGGTGCCACACCAAAGCCATCAGCAGATGCAAACAATCGTTGATGCTGCGATCAGACAATGCGTATGACGGCGCAGGGACGTACATGACCGCCCCACCACTTCTGAATCGCTCGGCTGTATAGACGGGCAGAGCCGGGACAACCCGGAGTGATGGGCCGTCTCTGCACATTCCGCCACTGCATGCTCATTTCATTCCATGCTTAGCAGCCGAAGATCGCCTCCTCACCGGGTCGGTCGATGGTAATGATGAGTGTGCGTTGCGGCTTTCCCGGCGAGCTTGCCGGGATACTGACCACCGCGCATTCACTCTTCTTAAAGAGCAGCGGATAATTCTTCAAGACGTATTGATCAGATTCGAGATAGTTCAGGGTTGCGGAAGTGGTGCCGGTAGCTGAGGGATGCACCTGAAGTTGGACGGAGAATTGATGCTGATCATTGCCAACCTGAATTGCCGCGGGCTGGTCGATATGGACGAGCAACCTGGGGGCGGCAAGTGTGGTGACATCGGTCAATTGCATCAAGCTGCCAGCAAGCTGATCGGTAGGCGCGATGACGAGCTTGGGCGCGGAGGGATTGGCGTAGAGGCAGGCAACGGTGACATGCCCGCTGATGATGCGAACATTGATGATGCGGGTTTCAGCTGACGGGGCATCGACCAAGTTGCTTGCGCGGGGAGCGGGAGTCGTCTGCCGCAGATCCCACGATGCACTGTTACGGGGAACGGAAGTGGATTCGGCGGTTGGTGATTGTGATTCTGCAGGGGAGCCGGATTGGGCTTGCGAAGATCCCGGGCGAGCCACTGAACACGCCACGAGCGATGAAGCGGCGAATGTCGCGAGCGCGATCTGGAGTGCGCGAGGCCAGCGCCTGCCGGCACGAAGGGACACAATGCGTGATTGGAGCGAAGTTCCAAAGGCCAAAGTGCGGGGCAGATGAGTGGAGCGATCTGCGACTTCAATCAGGGCGTGGGCGTACTTCATGATGGTCTCCTGTTGACGAGAGGTGGGCGAACCAAGTGCGATGTCATCGCAGGCGTGCTCCATAAGAGCGCGGATGCGAGAGGTGGCGATCCAGAGCGGCAGAATCGGCCATGCGAGGGCGCACATCAGGCGAAGCGCGGCAGCGAAGAGCGGGTCGCGTCGAGCTATGTGGGCCCGTTCGTGAGCAAGGATCAGAGGCAGCGCATCGGAACCGATAAGCCAAGATGGGACAAGAATGCGCGGGCTGAAAGCGCCCGCGACCATGGGGCCGACGATTTGAGAAATGAGGATGTCTGAGTCTGAGGTGTCTTGATGCGCCGTCGCAATGATGCGGTGCACCTTGCGAACGTCGCAGCACCACCAAGCGACAAGTGCGACAACGCCAAAGGCGTACGCGGTAGTGACGATTATGCCTCGGGTTGAGAACGAATCTGGGGGAACACAATCCAAGATGAACGCGGAGGAGGCAGCAAAGGGCAGGATGGGAGT
>CAYTYD010000139.1:0-8204 GCA_964441555.1 uncultured Phycisphaeraceae bacterium
AGAGCCCAGCGACGGAAGCAGAATGCTGATGAGCAGCGCGATGATGGCGATCACCACCAGCAATTCAATCAGCGTAAATCCCCGCTCTTTGCGGCAAGATGTCATCGAACTGCTCTGCGTCGTCAACATAATCTGCCTTTCTAAAGCACACAACCCCTGAAAACTCGTTCACGCCCTCTCTCAATGTCGCTCGCTCTTCACTTCCCCGGAACTTTCAATTCCAGCTTCACCGGCCCGCTCTTGAAGACCAGTTCTTCCCCGTTCACTGCCGAACGGTCAATCCCTTCTTCAAGGTTCCGCATGTCCGTCTGGTTCAATTTCCATTTCCCTTGCTCATCCTTGCGGACACGCACCAGCGTCAATTTCCCAGTCGTCGGATTCGCCTCCGGCGTGATCGCCGGCCGAACTTTCGTCGATGCTTCAAACACTTCACCCGTGCTCACATCCGCCAGAAACACCCGGTTCGGCAGGTCAAGCTTGTCTTCGCGTGTGAAATACATGAACAAACTCGCGGCAAGCGCAATCGCGCCCACTGCCAGCACCACAATCTGCCATGCCTTTGGCTTTGCCGAGTCCGACATGAAGCGCTCCGCACTTTGTCCGTAGCCCATGTGCCCGAAAGCACCGGACACCCGCATTCGATCCCGGCTCGAGCGGCCGGTTCACCGCAGCACGCAGGGTCAAACAGATCACCCGCGCACCTTGGGCAGAAGTTTATCAGCCGCCAATCTCGTTGTCGTTTTCCCGACAATACCACACGCTCGATGGCACCCACTTCGCGCGAAGATTGCACGAAGGCACCCATACAAATCCCCAGCCGGCTTGATTCACCGCCCTTGACTCTGACGCAAAACGTCCGGTAACTATTGCTGCGAGGCGGGCTCTTCCAGTGCAGCGTCATCCAAATCGCCAACGCCATCCATCGGAATCTCTCTTGCCATTCCCGGTTCGCCCGGAAACGTCAGCGAGCCGCAGGACTTACAGGTGACACCATGCTCCCCCACCTTGCCAACCGACAACATTTCACCACAATGCATGCACACATTCTGCGAAAGCCGGCTGCCAATGGTGTTCACAGCCACCGCAAACGCAGCAATGGTGGCACCGATGACGGGCCAGGTGGGTATGGCTGTGAAAGCGATGAGTGCGATACCGGCAATGACCACCGCCACGACGATGGCGAGCACGCGAAACCGGATGCGCTCAAAGAGACTCACGACAGACGATAGCACGGGCCCGGCTGCTACGCTGGGTCAATGCGAATCGTGCTGGTGAATTGGAGTCGGATTTGGGACGGCACACGCCACGGCGGTGGCGTGGGTGGTTATCTGCTGAGTCTCGCTCGCGTCCTTCGCGATCAAGGGCACCAGGTCATTTCGCTGCACTCGGGTCTTGAGGAAGTTCCCAGCGTCCACCCGGTCACACTCACCCCGGGTCCCGGTCCTGTAGAGGTCCGCCGCCATCTGGATTTTGAAGGCATCCGTTGCTTTGAGGTTGTCAACTCCCCGGTTCTTGCCCCCGGCAGGTATCAGAATCGCCAACCACTCACGGAAATCGCCTCCGCCGAACTCGATCGCGAACTGACCCGCTTTGCCGCCCTCATCAAGCCCGATGTGATCCATCTGCACAACATCGAGGGGTTCACAACTTCCGCCGTGCGCGCCTTACGCCAGGGTTGCGGCTCGCGCATCGTCTACAGCGTCCACAATTACCACACCGTCTGCCCGCAGATTTACCTGATGAAAGACGGCGCATCCCCCTGTCACGACTCCCAAGGCGGCGCGGCATGCGCATCCTGTATCAATTCCCCGGGAGTCAGCGAAGACCCCGACAAAGAATGGCAGCGTCGCTGGACCGGCGCCATGCAGCGGCTCAACGTCCCTGTCGGTCCGCCGCTTATGCCCACCGTCGAAGGCCGAATCCCCGACGCCTACGAACCAACTCAAACTCCGAACGACGTCGAACGCCCCATGCCACTGGAAGGGGTCGATCCTCGCGGCGTCTTCAAACGCCCCGGGCTTTTGATGCAGGAATACAACCTCAGCCGCGACCCAGTCGACAACACCATTCGCCCTGAGCCGCACGCGACCCAACTCAATCCATTCGGTGAACGCCGAAATGCGATGATCGGCATGCTCAATGAGTGCGATCGCGTGCTCGCTGTCTCCAGCTTCGTGCAGCGGCGCATGCAGACGTTGGGTGTGCGCGCCAGTGTGCTCAAAACCATGACCATCGGCACGCAGGCCGGCACTGACCCAAACTCAGCACAAGCCGCACCTTTCACTGCACCGCGTGCAGACGGCACTCTGCGCGTGTGCTTCCTCGGATTCAATCACATCTACAAGGGCCTGCACGTTTTACTCGATGCCATAGAGGCGATGCCGGCGGAACTGGCCTCAAAGATCGACCTTTCACTCTTTGTCGGTGAGATCTGGCGCAGCGGCGGCCAATTGACTCGAATCCAGCACCGCGTGCGCAGCATGACCACGCTGGATGGCTACCAGCCACACGAACTTTCAGCATTGCTGCAGGGCGTGCAGGTTGGTGTGGTTCCCAGCATCTGGTGGGACAATGGCCCGCAGACAGTGATGGAGTTCCTCGCCCACGGCATTCCCGTTGTAGGCGCCAACATTGGCGGCATTCCTGATTTTGTTCAGCACGGGAAGAACGGTTTGCTCTTCCACGCCAACGACCGCGCCGATCTGGCACGCGCGCTCTCAGAACTTGTTCGCGATCCTGCCAAGGTGGAAGCACTGCGCAGTGGCATCACGCCACCCAAGAACATGGACACACACGCGCGGGAATTGGTCGCCGAATACATCACTTTGGGTGCCAAGGCATGAGCGGCACAGGCGTGCGCGAAATCGCCGTCGTCATTCCCACCTGGAATCGCCGCGCTGTCGCCATGCAAGCCATCGACGGCGTGCTTGCTCAGGATGCAGCCAACATCGCCTTGCACCTCGTCGTCGTCGACAACGCCTCCACCGACGACACCTTCGCGCAATTGAAGAAACGCTTTCCCAGTTCCGACACCGTTTCCAATCAGCACCTCTCTGGTCGTCATATCCGACTGTTGGTTTCTCGCTCGCAAACTCCGCAACAATCCACTGGCAACCTCGCCTCCATCACTCTCGTCCGCAACACCGCCAACCTTGGTGGCAGTGGCGGTTTCAACACCGGCATGGCTGTGGCTCGCGATGTCGTCTGCAAGGGCTCCGCACCCTTTGCGCTCTGGCTTCTGGATGACGATGCCTGTCCACCGCCAGACGCGCTGCGGCACCTGATCTCTGCTCTCGACAGCGATCCCACCATCGGCCTTGCTGGCTCGCGCTCCGTTGACCCGCGCGATGGCCAGACCACACTGGAAACCACAGTCTACTTCCACCCGACAACCGGCCACCTGGGAAACAACCCCGAACCCACTGACCCTCGCCGCGCCACTCACGATGCTTGGGTGAAAAGTGTCTGCGATTGCGTTGGCAATCACACTTACTCGGGTATCGTGGATACGGATGTCTGCGCCGCGTGCAGCGTTCTAGCTCGCTGGTCCGCCTTTCTCCATGTTGGTCTGTGGGATCATCGCTTCTTCATCTATGAAGACGATGTCGATTTTTCACTGCGCTTTGCCGCCGCGGGCTATCGCGTCGTCTGCGCCCTCGATGCCCGCGTGATGCACCTCACCTGGCATCAGAAACTCACACCGACTCTGATCGCACAACGCCTCTTTTACGTCCAGCGCAATCGCACCTGGCTTCTCTCCCGCCATCCCGATGCGCGGGCGCGGGCCACTGTCCCTGACTGGATGACAACCACCCTGCATCACGGCATCATCGCGACGCTTCACCGCCGCGGCGTGCATGGAGACATGCTGCTGAACGCCGCAGAATCTGTGCTTGACAACACCGGCGGCAAGCTCTCCCCCTGGCCGGGCTCACCCATGCCACTATCTGACGCTCTCACCGACTCAGGATTCAAAGCCCCCCACTGCCGCGTCGCCGTTGTATGCGATCGCCCCGGTTTCACGCAAGCGAGCGCAGCACTTCGCGAACGCGTCGTCGCTCATCGTGGACACGAAAACGGTTTGCAGTGGATCGAGTGTGTCGCCAGCGACTTGCGCGAGCCACTCCCTGCAGCAGGGATCGAACGCCTGACCTACTCGCGATCGCTCCGTTCCCGCGTACTCAGGCAATGGCCCTTCATACTCAACGCACCCGACATTGTGGTGATCTTTGACCAGGCCGGTGATTTCCCAATTCTCCGTGGCAGCACCACGCTGCATTGCGCTAGCACCGATCTTTCCACCGGCTGGGTCGAGCATCACTCATTCAAGGACCGCGTGCATGCCACGCAGCGTTGGTGGTCACTCCGCTGCCGCATTCCGTCGTACCTTCGTTCCGTTGCCCCCGGCAAGGCACTCGAACCGACGGTGACTGTCTCAGCCACGCCTGGGTAATCTCAACGCACTCCTACCTCTCGAACTCCTTCGCCACGCTGAACACGCTCTCATCAAACTGCACGCCCGCCTTGCAGGTATCGACTCTACCCAACGCTTTGCGTTCCTCATTGTTTTCAATCCGCTTCCATTCCATCGGCATCTGCACACCATTCACCACTTCAAACCGCGTGAACTCCCGCCGCATCCTCCCGATCTTCGACGTCTCGTCGCGTCCCACAAACTCAATCCACAGCAGTTTGCCATCACGCTCTTCAATGCCGATCCGTGCGACAGCCCCGGCGAACCACACATCTACCCGTGCCTCGCCTGTTCCGGAATCACCGAAGTAAGGTTCCGCCACCGCCACAAACCCCGGCTGATCCCTCATCTTCAGCAGCACAATCGGATGCCGAAGCATCCATCTCACAAACGCCGCACGCCGCGATTCCGCCAGCGCGATCGACTCTTTGTGCGACTTGGACCCGCCCACACCGCCGGTCGACACGAACTCCCACCACGAATCATTCCACGCATCCCGCTCGGCAAATCGATCCGGAAATGCAATACGCGCTGTCCGCACGTTCTTCCATTCCTTGCCGCCTGATGTGCTCACATTCGTCGTCGTCATTTCCAGCGTCTGCAACTGCTTCAGCGCTTCAGCTCCGCCACACCAATTCGTGAGCCGATCAAGTAACACTCGCGCTCGCTCCATCGCAGCCGCATCTCCCGTCGGCTTTGCCGCCGCCACCTCGATGCACTTGGAAGGATCCTTCAGAAACGTCGCCTTGCATCCATCAGATGCAAAGAAGTACAACTTTCCTTCATGCACGGTCGCACGCCGCGCATCCCCCACTCCGCTCAGCGGCCCCATGCTGCCGCAGGCACCACCATCCGCCGCAGCGTACTTTGCCCGATCAGCGACAAATGTGGCCCTGCTCTCCTCCGACTCAAAGTGATATTCCGCGCCTTCGTGCCGCTCAACCAACTCCGGCTTTCCGGGCACCTCGCGCCCACCGATTAAGGCAACCGGATCCAGTGGCATGGCACGCTCCGGCGGACACGTCGGTTCTGCCCACTCACAGGCCAACGCACACGCACACCACGCGGCATACATCAGCAGACATACAGCGATTCGAGAGGTCTTCATCTCGTCAGCATACCACACCTCCGACACTCAGCGCCCACCTATTTCTTGCGGACCACTGCGGCACGCTCCGCCGTCACCAACTTCCCATCCTCACCATATTCCCATGTGTGCGCCGGTCCGTGCTTGGCCTGATATGCCACCCTCAACTCAAACCAGTACGACAGAAAGCAATACTTGCCATACTTCTCAAAATGCTGCTTGACCAACCTGCCGATCTTCGCCGAACTGCCCTTCATGCCCAGCACTTCGCGCCCGTGCCGCACTGCCTCGGAATCACATGGAAGTAATTCATACCTGCCCAGCAACTGCAGAATGTTCGCAGCGGCATACGGCCCGATTCCCGGCAACTCCAGCAGATACTCGCGAATCTCCTCCGTCGGCGTTGCGGCATCCTCCAACCACTTCACATCGATCTCGCCTTTCACATACATCTTGGCGAGCTCAACCAATCGCTCATCACGATACCCCACGCCGCAGCGTCCACGCAGAAAAGCTGGCCTCTGCTTGGCCAGCACCTGTGGAGTGGGAAAGCACTTGCCCGATGCCGCGCCTTCGCCAAGAGTGTCGCACAGACGCCGGTTCATCCCGCGCGTCCCGGGCCACGTCACGTTGCAACTCGTCACCGTCTTGACCAGATCCTCGAAGAGCGTGGGGCTGCGGCACAGTCGCGCCTCACCCGTCTTCTTCCAGCGTGGATCGAGTTTGTGAAACTCACGCACTTCTTGGGTCGTCATGTCCAAACGCAACATCCGCGTCAGTTGCGAATTCAACTCACCCTTCTCCGCCGCCTTCAACGTGCGGCTGGTCTCCACTTGCAGCGGTTTTCCCTTTCCGGGCTGTGAAATCGCGCACGCGACCGGTCCACTCTTCAGCCGTAGTGGCCTCAACAGGGTTCTCTCGCTGGGAATCCACCGATTCGGCGCCAGTAAGAAATACCCATACGAGCACGCATCGCGCCACAGCACGAAATCTCGCGGCACGCTGACGCTGACGCTGGGCATGACATCCTCACGCGCTGAGCAATCTGCGATACGAGAAGGCAAACGCCGCCTGATTCACCGCCAAACGATCGGACACGCGGGCAAAGTTCGCATAGTGCTTCTGCGTCTGCACACCCAGATCACTCATCGCGATGCCGACCCTGGTGCTCCAATCTGCGGAACGGGTCCACAGCAGGTCAACCATCGGACGATCACACTCGGGATGGAAAGCAAACGCATACGTGCGATGCCCAACCTTGAAGCACGCGTTTTTGGTGTTCTTGCTCGACATGAGCAGCGTCGCACCAGGCGGCAACGCCGTGATCTCCTGCTCACAACTGAAGGGTTGCGGATGATTCCACGGCACACCTGCCATCATGATTTCCGTCTGACCGGGAATCGTCACGCTGACTTCCGCAAAACCCAAATCCGGCGCGCCCGTTCGCTGCGCCACCGTGCCGCCCAGCGCGTGCGCGATCATCTGAGCACCCAGGCAGATACCGATGACCGGCATGCCGCGCTCGTGCGCCATCTTGATCAGTGCCAGTTCCTGGCGCATCCACTCATACTGCGCGGCATCCGTCACATTCTGTGATCCGCCCAGAATCAAGAGCCCGGCAACGCCATCCAGATCACCCGGCACCCGATCGCCCTGATCAGGCCTGCGGATATCCAGCCGGAAACCATGATCGCGAAAGGTCACCCCGAATCGACCGGGACCGATGTCAGAATGTTGAAAGACGACGATATTGGCCATGGCCGAGGGTAGCGCGGCACCGCAATCACGCCACGCCTGCCGTACCCTCCCATCCACTTTCATTGCAAGGAGCAAGGCATGTCCAGAGCAGTTGTGCTGGGAGCCGGCATGGTCGGCAGCGTCATGGCCGCGGATCTTGCCGCGGATTTCGATGTCACGCTCGCCGACTTGCGTCAGGAGAATCTCGACAAAGCGGGCGCTCGCGCCGCTCATGCCAAGGTCGACAAGCGCCTGCGCACGGTGACCGCCGATCTTTCCGATTCCAAAGCCATCGCCTCGCTCATCGCTGATCTGGGGCCGACCGACATGGTGGTCGGCGCACTTTCCAGCCATCTGGGGTTCGCTGCCCTCCGCACCGTGATCGAGAAGGGCAAGAATTACTGTGACATCTCGTTCATGGGTGAAGACGCCCCGGATCTTTCCGCACTGGCCAAAGAACGTGGCAGTACCTGCATCGTCGATATGGGCGTCGCTCCCGGCATGAGCCACCTGCTTGCCGCACATGGGGCCCGCCAACTTGCCTCGTGCGAATCCATCGCCATCTACGTCGGCGGTCTTCCTCGCGAACGCAAGATGCCGTTTCAATACAAAGCCGGCTTTGCTCCCGCCGATGTCATCGAGGAATACACCCGCCCCACGCGGCTCGTGCGCCACGGCAGAATCGAAACCGCCGAGGCCCTCTCTGAGCCCGAGTTCCTCGATTTTGCCGAGCTCGGCACCCTGGAAGCCGTCAATACCGATGGTCTCCGCTCCCTCGTCTACACGCACTCGGTTCCCAACATGAAGGAAAAGACGCTGCGCTATCCCGGTCACTATGACCTGATGCGGGTCTTCAAAGCCGCCGGACTTTTCTCCAAAGACCCGGTGGCCGTCCCCACGCTGAAC
>CAYTYD010000140.1:0-8086 GCA_964441555.1 uncultured Phycisphaeraceae bacterium
CGGCATCCGCGTTTGCACACTTTCCAGCCCGAAAGTGGCGATTTTTGTGCGGATTCACCGATCCCTACAGGCGGAACGGGGGAATACACATAAAGAGGTTTGACACCTCTTTTGCTGTGCATTCACGCAAATATGTGTCACACTCTTTCGGGAGGAATCGCAGAAATGAACCTGAATCGCTTTCGTCGCATGAACCAGATCGCGGGCAAGCCCGCTTCCAATCAGAACCTGTTTGACCAGTTGGAGCAGCGCAATCTGCTCTCGCTCGCCTTGTCCAACTTCACCACCAATGACGCTGTGGTTGTGGCCGGGCAGAATCTCACACTCAGTGTGGATGTGGTGCCCACCGGTGAAACCGTTCGAGCGGCGACATTCTTCCGAGATGTCAACAACAACGGCGTCTGGGATACGGGCACCGATGTCGATCTCGGCGCATCTTTTGTTGCCGCAACCGGCAATACGTATCGCCGCACGATCACAGTGCCCAATAACTGGACTGGCACGATCCACCTGATCGCCGATGCTGTCGGCTCCAGCAATAACTGGTCGGGCAACCGCCAGTCGACCAGCGTCACAACCAATGTACGCCCCACCACCGGAACCTTCACCGCGCCATCCACAGGAAGCAACGGCGTGTCCCTCAGTCTTTCCACCGACGGCGCGGACTCCGATGGCAGCGTCCGAGCGGTGACATGGTTCCTGGACCGCAACTCCAACGGCGTGTGGGACACTGGTATTGACACCTCGTTGGCCACCCGCTTTGTCCCCAGCAGTGGCAGCACCTACTCCGCCAACGTCACCCCTGATTCGACTTGGCCCATCAACGCCAACATCGTCACCGATGTTCAGGACAACAACCTTGACTGGGCAAGCAATCAGCAGTCCAGCACCATCGTCATCAGCGGCGTTTCCAGCCGCCCCACCGTCTCAGGGCTGACCATCACCCAGGATCGCACCTTTGACGGCAAGCGGATGACCGCCACCGTCACCGCCAACGATAACTCCGCAGTCCTCGCCGCGACCTTCTTCATCGATAACGATAACAACGGCGCGTGGACTCCAAACGTCGATCAGTCGCTCGGCACCACATTCACTTTCAGCGGACCGAATCAGTTCTCGGTGACGTTCACTCACGATTTCAACGGAAGCCAGACCATCAACATCGTCGGCGATGCCGTCGATCACGACGGTCTGTGGTCCAACGCGCGAGTCAGCAGCACCGCCACCAACGACGGCGCCTGGGTCCGCTACGTCGAGGTCGCACCAGCCAGCTCCGGCGGCGGCAACACCACATTCAACATCTATTCCGAAATCACCGCGCCCAGCTACTTCGCTCGCAGCAGTGCGATGTCGGGCACTGGTGTGCTCTTCCTGGATGTAAACAACAACGGACGCTTCGACGACGGCACCGACACGCTTGTCACCACTGCTTCGCTGAGCGCAACGCGCGATGCTGGAACTGCACTGAACCAGAGCGGTGTGGTCGTCGCTGACAGCGTTCGCGCTGCTGGCGCGAAGTTCTACTCATTCGTCACCGCCGGTTCGACTTCATCCACGTATGCCACCGACCGCCTTTCCCCGTATCGTGTTGAGTCACTCCTGCTGGACACCAGCAACGAGCCACGCATCACGAGCATGTCCATCACCGTCGGCTCGTCGACCATTCTGGCGATTCCCGGCAGCGCATACTCGATTACCGGCAACTGGGATGCGGGAGCAGGCGGCGTCGCCGTCACGCTCTTCTGGGATGCCAATCTCAACGGTCGCTGGGACACCGGCACCGATACCGACCTTGGCTTCGTTGCAGTCACCGGCACCAGCGGCACCTACACACTGAACGGTACCGTACGTACCGCCATGGGCGGCACCACCGGCGCATTCACCGTCGCCGTCAAGGATGCCGGTGGAGAATGGGGCCGCACCTATTCCGATCGCTCGACCCAAATCTTCAAGGCCCCGGTCATCAGCAACGGTTCTTCCGCAGGCGGCGCCGCTGGCTCCACCATCAACATCGAGTTTGACATCGCCGACGAATTCCACATCCGCGCTTCCAGCGGCTTCATCGACGTCAATGGCAACGGCCTCTTCGATGGCTCGGACAGCACCTATTCCGCCACGACCTACTCGCTGATCAGCGGCAGCCGCACCAGCGGGCGCATGCGTCTTTCCATCAACACCACCGGCCTTTCTGCCGGCACCTACACCTTCTATGTCGCTGGTACCGACTACTACGCGGGCGACACCAACGCCCCGGGCGGCGTGCAGGGCCTCTGGTCCACCCGCACCGCCATCTCGGTCACACTGACCTGATCACATCACTCGCCTCGTAAGCAACGCGACCCCGGCTCAACACCGGGGTCGCTGTCTTTTTGCTCAGCATGCGCTTCAACTCGCCAGTTCGGCAACGCTTGGGCACGTGCAGACAAGATTGCGGTCGCCGTACGGATTATCCACACGGCCGACACTGGGCCAGAACTTAGCATCGCGCAGCCAAGCCGCCGGGTACGCCGCTTCATCGCGTGAATAGGCGTGCGACCACTCACCAACGATCGCCTTCAACGTGTGTGGGGCGAACTTCAGCGGATTGTCACTCTGCGGCCACACGCCACTCTCCACCTTGGCGATCTCCGCCCGAATCGCGATCAGGGCATCACACAACCGATCCAGTTCCACCTTGGGCTCTGATTCCGTCGGCTCGATCATCAATGTCCCCGGCACCGGCCATGACATCGTGGGACCGTGGAATCCGTAATCCTGCAGTCGCTTGGCGATATCGTCCACCGTGACATGCGCTGTTTTATCAAATGGGCGGCAATCGAGAATAAACTCGTGAGCGCACAACCCATTCTGTCCCTTGAAGAGAACCGAATAGTGCCCTTCAAGTCGCTTGGCCATGTAATTGGCATTGAGAATCGCAACCTGTGTCGCCTTGCGCAACCCCGATGCTGTCATCAGTGCGATGTACACCCATGAAATAGTCAGAATGCTCGGACTGCCATACGGCGCGGCAGAGACCGGCCCAATCGATTGATCCTTCTGTGTATCGGGGTGACGCACCGGATGCCCCGGCAGGAACGGAGCCAGATGCGCCGCGACGCCGATCGGGCCCATGCCCGGCCCACCACCACCGTGCGGAATGCAGAACGTCTTGTGTAAATTCAGATGGCACACATCGGCGCCGATGAAGCCAGGGCTGGTGAGACCAACCTGGGCATTCATGTTCGCACCATCCATGTACACCTGGCCACCGTGATCGTGGACGATCTTGCAGATCTCCTTGATATCGGCCTCAAACACACCGTACGTACTCGGATACGTCACCATCAGGGCACCGAGCTTGTCCTTGTGCTCCGCGGCCTTTGCTCGCAGATCCGTCAGATCAATGTTGCCCTTCGGATCGTTCTTTACCGCCACAACGCGGAAGCCCGCGATCACCGCCGAAGCCGGGTTCGTGCCGTGCGCAGAATCGGGAATCAGGCACACGTCACGCTGTGGCTGCCCCTTGGCGTGGTGATAGGCGCGGATCACCATCAATCCCGCATACTCACCCTGACTGCCAGCATTGGGCTGCAAAGAAACCGCGGCAAAGCCGGTGATCTCCGCAAGCCACGACTCCAACTCGCGGAACATCCGCAGATATCCCTTGGTCTGGTCAGCAGGTGCGAAGGGGTGAATCCTGCCAAACGTCGGCCACGTCACCGGAATCATCTCGCTCGTCGCGTTGAGCTTCATCGTGCACGATCCCAGGGGAATCATGCTCTGCGCCAGCGACAGATCCCGCCCCATCAGCTTGAAGATGTAGCGAAGCATCTCCGTCTCGCTGTGGTGCGTATTGAAGACCGGATGCGTCATATAGCCACTGGTGCGAGCGAACGTCTGTGGCAAGTCAAGCGACTGCCCAGCCAATAGCGAATCCGCCGAATCCGTCATTGTTTTGCCGTGAGCAAACACGGAGAGCAGATCCGCCACATCGGAACGCGTCGTGGTTTCATCAAGCGAGATTCCCAAGGTGCCATCGCCGAAATCGCGCAGATTCATGCCACGCGACACCGCAGCAACCAGATACGAGCCTGCCGTGCCACTCTTTGGCTTCACCTTGATGGTGTCAAAGAACAGAGGCGTGATGACCTGGTGCCCTTGCTTGCGCAACCCCGCCGCCAACGCCAGCGTGAACGCCCGTACGCGAAGCGCGATCCGCCGCAGTCCTTCCGGTCCGTGGTACACACCGTACATACTGGCCATGATCGCCAGCAGCGCCTGTGCTGTGCAGATGTTGCTCGTCGCCTTCTCGCGGCGGATGTGCTGTTCGCGCGTCTGAATCGCCATGCGCAGGGCCATGTTCCCCTGCATGTCACGCGAGACACCGATGATTCGCCCCGGCAGCTTACGGGCGTGCTCCGTCTTGGTGGAAATGAACGCAGCATGGGGCCCGCCAAACCCCATGGGCACGCCAAATCGCTGCGCGCTGCCGACGCAGATGTCCGCGCCAAATTCCCCAGGAGGCATGAGCAATGTCAGCGCCAGCAGATCCGCCGCCACCACTGCCTGCGCCCCCGCGGCATGCACCTTCTCGATGACCGCGCGATAATCCTCCACTCGACCATCCGTCGTCGGGTACTGCAACAGCACGCCACACACATCACCCGTCGACATGTCGAAGTGCGTCGGCGCAGCCACCGTCAGGGTCAAACCAAGCCCGTCGGCCCGGGTCTTGACCACGGCGATCGTCTGCGGGTGGCAATCACTGGCGACAATGAAACGCTTGCGGTTCGGCCCTGCGATCGCATGGCACATCGCCATCGCTTCCGCCGCCGCCGTGCCTTCGTCCAGCAGCGTCGCACCAGAGAAAGGCAATCCGGTCAGGTCACTCACCATGGTCTGAAAATTCAACAGCGCTTCAAGGCGGCCCTGGGCGATCTCTGCCTGGTACGGCGTGTACTGCGTGTACCACCCCGGATTCTCCATGATGTTGCGGAGAATCACCGGCGGAGTGATGCAATCCGAATATCCCATGCCGATGCACGAACGCATCACTCGATTCTCATCCGCCATCGCCTGAAGCCGCTGAAGCGTCTCAAACTCTCCTGGCAATGTCGTCGACGACAGTCCTTCCAAGCTCAGTGGCTTTCGATTACGGATCGATTCCGGCACCACCGCATCCGTGAACTTCTCAAGATCGCCGTATCCCAGTGATGACAGCATCTCGGCAATTTCGTGCTCATTCGGCCCGATGTGGCGATGCACGAAGGTGTCGGAAGGATTGAGTACGCCAGCAGAAGATTGGGGCATGCAGACCTCAACAGGGCGGTGCGACTTGGTTTCGATGATGCTTGATGCAGTCCGGTGCGACGATTCGGTCGTGGACATTCGAATTCCTCGATGCCGCGTCTTTCGCGGCGTGACACGAAGCGCATCACCCACCGAAACACGCGAGAAGTGATGTTAGTCGGTGGCAAAGCCACCTTGGTCAGGATGCGACAACTTGACCAGAACGCTGGGATCGACAGGCCCGATAACCAGTGGCGCGTTCGAGTCCGGTGAATTTGTGTTCCTTTGACTCGGTTCGTCACACAATTATGGACCCCAAACCGCCATTTCAGTTGGCACGTCCGCATATGTGACTCATCATTATTGGGACGGGCGCGTGTTCCGGCACAAGCCGGAGGCGCCCAGTTTGGTCGCATCTCTTGGGAGAGAAGTCATGAAGAGCGTGGTCTTGTCAGTCTTGTTATGTGGCGTCAGCAGCATTGCTTCAGCTCAAGCCATCAATTTTGAAGAGTTGGGAACACAGACCAATTCCTTTTCAGCAACAACGCCCCTCCGCAACGAGTACGCTGGCATGGGCGTCGTATTCAGCGGCCAGAACGCGCTCGACGGCGGCGCCATCCTGAACGTCACCAGCAACTTCGGCGTGAATGCACGTTCCGGTGAGCACTTCCTTGCTTTCAACACCGGAGCATCCATGAGTAACGGTGGCGTTCCCACCGGACCTCAGACCATCTCGTTCGTTGGTGGCGCTTCCTCAGTCAGCATCTACGGCATCATCGCCCGCATGACCATGACTGCCTTCGATGCCAACAACACCGAGATTGCCTCGACCACGATCGGCGCCGATGGCGTCTGGCAGGAGATGGCTCTCTCGGGAAACATCTCTTATGTCGTCATCACCGGCGCGGGGTCATCGACCTACCTCCTCGATGATCTGTCCTGGACTGCGATCCCCGCCCCCAGCAGCGTCGCCCTCGCTGGCGTCCTCGCCCTCGGTGCGGCGCGTCGCCGCCGCTGATTCAGCAATCAAACCGCACGGATACCCGGCCCATGCTCGCGCACCGCGAGTGTGGGCCGTTTTCGTTTGATTGGTGACAATCTCACCTGCTGACTGGCGCCTCACCAAGTTTGAATTGAACCAAGCCAGGCAACTTCCATGATGCTGGCGGATCTCGCCGCACCGCCGTCGCCACCTCATCCGTGCCGCCAATCGTCTCGACTCGGCCGCTGGCGCGGTCAATCTTCACCGCGCGGTTCTCATTGACGCCGATGCCCCACGGCTGGCCCGTGATCTCCAAGGCGATTTCCAGACGACCCAGGCGCTTGCGCTGGGCAAAGTGCGAGTCGACGATGCAGTGATGCACCAAGCCCATGCCCGTCCCGAGTTTCAGTGTGCCCTTGTCCGTCACATCAAACAGGCCCGTCGCGGCAAAATCCTTGCGAATCTGCTCTTTCTGCTCGCTGGTTTTTCCTTCCCAGTATTTCACGCTCGGCTCGATCTGCCCGGAATGGAACATGATGTCGCCCATCATCGCCGCGCCCGCGCTGGTGCCGGCGACGGTGCCGCCCCGATCCAGCAGCCGCAAGACCGCCTTGTACGCCTCGCTGTCGCGCCGCGACTTCTCACCTTCACCCGCCTTTGGGCGAAAGACCTCGACGATTCGCTTCTGATCTCCACCGGTAAAAAACAGCACATCACACCGATCGATCAGCGCGACAACCGCCGGATCATCGGCCTTCTCCGGATGATCCTCACGCAAGCCAATGTCCAGAACCTCTCGGCCGGGAGCCCACTTGGCGAAACCCTCGCGCTTGGTCGCCAGCGCGTCGGCCCCGTCGCCGCTGGCCGTCGTGACAATCCCGATGGCACGTGTCGATCCCTGCAGAATGTGGCGATGCACCTCGCCGTTCTCGTCATGCATCGACCCGCCTGCGGCGATCAGCGTGCCCCGCGACCCCGCGCAGCCAGTCAAAAATGCCACACCCACCAAAAGCACATACGGCATCATTTTCATTTGAAGTCTCCAGCTCGAACCTTTTCCCAGATCGCGATCTCAAACCGACCGGTTCCGTCCGCACAACCGCGGAACATCCCCTCACTGTTGTAGGGCATGGCAATCTCGCCATCCCGCGACACAGCGATCAATCCGCCGTCATCCGCGTTCAGCGTTTTGTACACCACATGCGCTGTAGCTTTTTCCAGTGATTCTCCCGCCAGCTCCATGCGGTCGGACACCGTCTTGGCGATCACATGCCGCATGAACTGCTCACCTGTGCCCGTGCATGACACGGCGCACGTCGCGTTGTTTGCATACGTCCCGGCCCCGACGATCGGCGCATCCCCCACCCGCCCCCACCGCTTGCCCGTCAGACCGCCCGTGCTCGTCGCCGCAGCAAGATTGCCGTGAACATCCAGCGCGACGCACCCCACCGTGCCATATGTATGCAACGCCCGCGTCGGCAGCGTTGCGCTCGTCTTGGCATTCTGCTCAGCTTTCCACTCTTCCAGCATCTTGCGGCGTTTCTCGGTGTCAAAGGCCGAATTTGGCACCCGCGGCACACCCTGCAGCGTGGCGAATTGTTCCGCACCCTGGCCCGCAAGCAGCACATGACGCGTCTTGGTCATCACCAGCCGAGCCAAACCCACCGGGCTCTTGACTGTCGTCACACCCGCCACAGCGCCGCACGCCAGCTTCTCGCCATCCATGATGCAGGCGTCCAGCTCATGCGTGCCGTCCGCCGTGAATGCCGCGCCGATGCCGGCATTAAAACGCGGATCCTCCTCCAATGTCCGCACTACCGCCTCGCTGGCATCCAG
>CAYTYD010000141.1:0-8064 GCA_964441555.1 uncultured Phycisphaeraceae bacterium
GACCTTGGCGGCGGGCTTGCCATCCTGCGAGGAGACGAGGATATTGCTGGGCTTGAGATCGCGATGGATGATGCCCTTGGTGTGGGCGTGCTGAATGGCCTGGCAGACCTGGATGAAAAGTTCGAGGCGTTCGGAGATGGAGAGGTTGTTGCGATCGCAATAGGTGTCGATGGGTTCGCCGTTGCAGAACTCCATGACGAAATAGGGGCGACCGGTTTCGGTGGCGCCACCATCGAAGACCTTGGCGATGGCGGGATGATCGAGAATGGCGAGGGCCTGTCGCTCCTGCTCAAAGCGGGCGACGACGGAACGCGTGTCCATGCCGAGCTTGATGATCTTGAGAGCGACCTTGCGCTGCACCGGGTGCTCTTGCTGGGCCATGAAGACGGAGCCGAAGCCGCCCTCGCCGATGAGTTGGAGGAGTTTGTAGGGGCCGATTTTGGTGCCGGGGCCTTCGCGGCTCAGAGTTGGAGCGGGGGAATTGAAGTAGCCAGCGCCGGTGGAGGCGGGAGACAGATCAGCAGTTTGATCTTGGGGCGAAGGAGAGGCGGGATTTGGGGGTTGAGACATGACGACTTCCCAGCGAGAAGAGGGTGGAGACGAGCGCGTGAAGTGTACTGGAAAGGGGAAGGGGGGAGAAAGGGAGGCATCGTTGAATCAAGGGATTGCATAAAGCCGCTGCATGAAGCGTTCATCCCTCACGGCGATTTCTTGGGAAGGCCGTCGTATACGCTCCGGCCATGTGGTGGATCGCTTTGGGACTTGTGATCATTGTGCTTGTTGGCGTTGTCTCGCGCAGTATCCGCAGATCGAGGGGCAAAGAACGCGGACTAAAGGCATTTGCCAAGCGAATCTCAGCAAACCACGAGTTTGGTCGCGGCGTTGGCCGGCGTTTGCAAAGCCGAGTAGAACAGCTGGATGCCGCGAAGAACTTACCGGCTCCCGCACAAGAGGACATACCCGGCTTGATCCAAGAGGTTCTCGATCCTGATGCGGACACGCACGATGTCGCACAAATACGACTGCGGAAAGTTGTCGACAAAGCGGCTCCACAATTGCTTGATCTCCTTACACGCTCACCGCTCATCTGGAACAGGGACGGCAAAGGCGCGTCTGCTTCCGCACCGGCAGATCGCATCTTTTACCTTCTTTGGGAGACTCATCCGCGTGAACTAGGCGAGCGGATCGGACATCTGTGGGATGATCCTGACTCGGGGGTCTTTACAAAAGCGATCAAAGCGCGCGCCTCGATGGGGCGAGCTGATCTGGCACCATGGCTTTTTGATCTGTTCAATGACTCCACGCACGAGAACGCTCACTTGAGGCGTGAAGCTGCTATCAAGGGAACCGATGTTGCGATTGAAGGTGGTTGGATCGAACGAGACCTCCTTGACGCGTTGCTTGTATGGGCGCGCAGCAACGTGATAGACACGAGTCAGCATCCTAAGAAATGGGCAATACAGCTGCTTTCGCGACACGAAAGGGAATCGGCAGTCGCACTGTTCATGTCTGACCAGGTGCTCTCACTTGACAACAACCGCAATCTCCATTTCGTTCTGGAAGCAGTTGATAATCTGGGCATCATTCTTGATTCGTCAACTGCTCGGGCGATGGTGGAGAAATCCCTGACTGCACAGCAGTGGCCATGGACATGGACGTTTGGGGATGCGGTTTGGGCACTCTACAGAACCTGTCCCGATGAAGCGATTCACATTGCTGAGTCGGTGATCCACGACGATCACAAAAGGTATCAGGCACTAGAGTTCTTGTTGGCGGCGAGAGACTTATCACCTCTGTACCACACAACTCCACCCGATGGCTTTGCATTGACCAGCGACGAAAAGGGCGTTCTGAACAATATCGGATACGTGGTGGAAGCCATTGGACAAATACAAAACGGAGGGATTTCACAGTACTTCTTCAACAGTTCAGGAGACAACTGGCGACACGCGGTCACTTCGCTCCGTGCCATAGGTTTTGTGCAAGGTGCGGATGCGATTGAGCGAGCTGCTTTCATTGTTCACAGCAAAGGAGCGGCAACAGATCGCGAATGCAGAATAGCGCAGTATGCCGCACTTTCGCAAGATCAAGAGAAGACACTCGATGAACTGTCATCTCACTTCTTTGGATCCAAGAGCGAAGCGGCAGAATACCGCTTTATGGTCCAACACCTTGAGTTGTTCCATCGCATCAAGCGAGCCAGAGTCGCTGCCGGTTTAGATACATGAAGCCAAGAAGAAGTTTACTTTGGCAATGACTCGCACACGGTGCCGCTGACACCTGGCGTTTTGGTACTATTCTGTCACTGAGCAATACCGTGCACATCAAATACTCGGAACGGTGATGCGGGCGTGCGTGCCGCGGATATTGGCCAAGCCCCAATCGCGCATGGACTGGAGGAGAGGGAGGAGCGAGCGGCCCTTGGGAGTGAGGTGATATTCGACGCTACCGACACGCTCGGGGGAGGGCTTGGTGGTGATCAGCCCGGCGGAGGTGAGCGTTTCGAGCCGCGCGGCAAGGATGTTAGTGGCGATTTTTTCGGGTGAGGCGACGAGATCGCGATAGCGAGTCTTGCCGGAGAAGAGGTCGCGGATGATGAGGAGCGTCCAGCGATCGCCGAGAATGTCAAGGGTCGCTGCGACCGGGCAGGGGGAACGCAGGGCGCTGGATGGTCTGGAGGATGTGCTGCGAGATTTCACGGACCAATTCGCTTTCAGTGTTGAGATGGACTCCGATCGGCTTCGAGCAGAATACGGGCGATCTGGGCACGATGAATACCCATGTGCATGGCGGACATGGCGTGCCAACCGTGGGCATCGAGTGGGCCGAACCAGGGGTGAGGATGTTTGAGCGGGTTTTTGAGAGCGGTGTGTGCCGCGACGGTGGCGAGGAGGCGATCGCAGGAGGATTCGTAGTCGGGGATGATGGAAGATGTGACATCGGGGCTGGGCTTGACCTCTGCGGTGCCGATGACGCGTCCGGGAGATTGGCCGGAGCATAAGGTGGAGATGACGCGGGCGATGCCGAGATTCACAATGCGCAGATGATCGAGAGTCATGTGGACAGACCAGTAGCGGCTGCTGTCTTCGAGGCCGCGGAGGCGGGGAATGAGGATGCGCTGAGAGAGAAGCGCGGGGCTGGATTGGGGGCGTTGGTACAGGTCGGCGATGAGGGCGCGTTCGTGTTGGAATTGTGTCGTTAAGGACTGGGGAGTACCGAACCTGCGGCGGAGAGCGAAGATGCTGCCGCCGATGAGGCGTTCGATGGCGGGGATGCCAGCCCCGGGGGGTGCAAGTGCTGGGGACTTGGAAGGTGTGGTTGTGAGAGAGGAAATGGTGGTCATGATGAACACTAGGCCACTTGCTTGCATTTTGCAAGCGATTTACCCCATCGACCATTCGGGCGAAATAACACGCCACCGTCGGTCACTCAGTGGTACCACACATGCAAGAGAATGTTGAGTGCCGTATGAGTGACGACTCCGACCCACACGCTCCTGTGAACAATGAATGCAAGACAGAACAGCACGCCGGACACAAACACTTGCGCGGTCGCAAGTGGACCCTGATACACGTGATATGAAGCAAACAGAGCCGAAGACCAGATGGTGGCTTGCACAGCCGAACCGGACATCAGGCGAATTCGGGTGAAGATGACGCCGCGGATTGCCAACTCTTCCGCGAAAGAGTTGCAGATGATTCCCAGAACGTACACACTCCAGGCAGGAACACTACCTGTGTACACCGGACTTTCCGGCGACAGTGCTCTGTCCATCTCCTGCAGCCCGGGAATGGCTGCAATTGTCCCGATCAGCAGACCCGGGAGCCAGAACTGTCCGATCGTCCAGACCAAGCCAGTGAACAGATCTTGCACAGGATGGTCACGGTTGATACCGAACTCAGACGGCGATGAGCCGCTGGCGGCGATCAACAGCAGCATCGCGGCGATTGCGCCCAGACTTGTGCCAATCAGCGAAATGCCCGACCACATAAGACTTGGCTCACTCTCTTCCGTGGTCCATGACCCGATCGCGTGCAAGAGTGAAGGAAGCACGAAGATGGCAATCGCCAATGCCAACTGCACGCGATGACTTTGTACATTGATGAACGGCACAGACTGCACCGTCGCCGACGGATCGGCTTCGCTCTGAGGCGTTACGACGTTCTCTTTGTTTGACATGGGCTCAAGAGCATACCTTAAACTCCGGCTCCGTCACAACATGGCTTGCAATCTGGCTTCAAGATCATTCACGTGCGTCATCTGCTTTCACGCGATTGCAGACCTTAGCACTTCACAGTGAATGACTCTTCATCATTCTCAAGAACACAACCGCGAGCATCAGAATATGCCCGCGGTTGTGCGTGTACTCTCAAATGTGGAAGCGGAAAGAGCTTACTCAACAGGGAGTGCTGAACGCTGCGACAAAGTCGAGGTAGTCAAAGAAGTCGATGGTGGAGTCTTGATTGAAGTCGGCTTCATTCGCACCGCTTGAGAAGGCGGCGACGAAATCCAGATAGTCGAAAAAGTCAACGCTGCCATCGATATTGAAATCGGCAGGGCATGAGGAATCTGCTGCAATCCAGAATCCGCCGGTGAGTGTGAGAGTGCCCCCGCTGAGAGTATCGCTCGCATCGTGTTGGCCGAGCGTGCCGATCAGAACAAGCGAACCGCCGGAGATCAATCCGCCGCCGCAATCGATGGTGGACCAGTCAAGTGTGGGTTGGGCGAGTGCTGAACCAGCAACCAAGAGCGTGAGTGTTGCGACCGCGTGAAGTTTCAAAGTAAAGCTCCTTTCTGGCGCGAAGTGCGCCTGGACACCATGCGGATTACCTGGCGGCCTTGGTCATGATCGCCTCAAGCCGCTCAAGTCGGGCCTTGAGCTGGTCGTTTTCATTCTTGAGTTGCTTGATGGCTTCGACGGTGACAGGAGTAATCTTGCCGTAGTCGATGCCGATGGGCTTGCCGTTTTCATCTTTGGCGACGATGTCCGGAAGCACGGCGTTCATCTCTTCGGCGATGAAGCCAATGTCATGTCCGCCGCGAACTGCTTCTGGTGCCTTGTCGTTCCAGGCATATGACACACCCTGAAGCTTCATGATCGATTCGAGAGCTCCGGAGAGGGGCACGATGTTCTGCTTAAACTCCCGACTGGAAGTCTGCGTCAGAGACACGCAACGGATATTGCCAATGACATCGAGCTTAAAGCCCGCCGTTGGGGCGTTGGTGCCCATGCCGATTCCCAGAGTGGTACCGTCGATCCAGAGTGGCGAGTTCGCGGTGCCGCTGCGTTGAATGAAGAACGCATTCCCCGAACCACCAAGATTCCAACTGGCTCCCGAGGTGTTATCAAAGAGCACGGAGTTGTTCGCCCCCGTCAGGGTGAGCGGCACGCTGGCCACATTCAAAGCTCGATCACCGAGCGTGGCACGCAGCATGTTCGAAGCACCGGCGACGTCGAACTTGAATCCCGTTGCCGGGGTAGTCGTGCCGACACCAATACTGCCTGACGCGAGAATATTGAGCAGATTGGGCGTGGTGCTTGAAAAGATGGAGAACGTGCCGGTTGAAGGCCCGATGTACTTGATCCCGGCGCCGCCGTCGTTGCCGCCGTCAAATGTCATGTCACCGTCGTTGGCATCGTCCATGATGCGAACGGAACCAAATGCCGGGTCATTGCCCGTCACCTTGAGTTTGACTAGCGCTTCAGTCGCACCGCCCACGGCGACATCGCCAATGGAATTCACATTGATACCGCGAGTCGCAAGACTGAATGGAGCGGCGGTGAGTTTCTGACGCGAAGTCATGGGCACGTACGCGCCCGCTCCCGCCGGTGTACGAACAGAAACCTGGAGATACAGGGCCTGATCCGCACCATACGGATTTGCTCCAAAATCCACGCTTGTGGTGACAAGCCCTTCACTGGCGGGCACTGCCAATGTGGTCACGGTGGATCCGACCTGACTGCCGCCGCTGGCCGCGGTCCACAGCGAGAACTGCATATCAGCAGTGCCATTCACGGCTGTTCCGGAGTCCTTCAACTGACCCTGATAGGTAAAGGCCGTACCCACCTGGGCCAAAGCCATGCGAGTTCCGGCGCACAGTGTGATAGCCGCCGCGATTCCAACGAGTGCATTGCGAGCCATTTCAATCTCCCGATTCAGGCATTACAGGAGAATGGCTCAAAGGACGCCCTTGAAGCGCACTCCTGCGTGTGCCCTCATCCACGTACTTGAGGAGTCCGATGTATCACGAATCTCATCTTTTTTGCAAATCACGATTTGCCCAGTGTGACATTGTGTGGCTGAATTGCGTGGACATGAGAGGAGCCATTCCAACTCAAGAGGCAGTATGCTGGTGCAAAGGACACTCATGGGCAATCCAATCTCTATACCCGATCTCCTCGCCCGTGCCCAGCCCGGCGACGCACAGTCGATGGCCACGCTCCTGCCACTGGTATATGAGGAATTGCGGAAGATCGCCGGCAGCTATATGAATGAACATCGCGCTGGAGACGGCCGAAGTCACACCCTGCAGCCGACAGCGCTGGTGCATGAGGCATTTATCAAAATGGTCGGCCATGACAAGGGGTGGTCGGGGCGCGATCATTTCATGGCGGTGGCGGCGACGGCCATGCGGCAAGTGCTGGTCGACCACTCGCGCCGCGCCAAGGCCGATAAACGTGGCGGCGAAGCCAAACGCGCTGACATCAGCGTCGAGGGCTTCGGCGAAGAGGCCGCAACTTCTCGCGAAATGCGGGTCTTGGAACTCGATGACCTGCTCATCGAACTGGGAACATCCAGCGAGCGTGCCGCTCGTGTCGCCGAAATGCGTTTGTTCGGCGGCATGGATCAAGACCAAATCGCCCGTGTGCTGGGAATCACCCGGATGACCGTTCATCGTGATTGGCAGATCGCCCGGGCGTGGCTCGCAGCGAAAGTGCAGGATTTGCGGCATGGCTGAAATCCCCCCAGATCCAGATCAGCCGCCCAACCTTTTCGACCGCGCCGGAGAGATCTTCCTCGCAGTGCGGGATCTTCCGATCGCCTCTCGCGATGAAGCAATCGATCGCGCTTGCGCTGGCAACTGGGAGTTGAAAAACATTGTCCTGCTGCTCATGCGGGGCAATGATGCCCCGCTTCCCGTGGAAAGTCTCGCCGACGACATTCGCGCCGCACGAGAAGAAGGTCCAACTCTTGATTCCGTCGTGTCGGTCGCGGCGAGCGATCGAATCGGCAACTACAAACTGCTCGAGCGCATCGGCGAAGGCGGCTTCGGCATCGTCTTCATGGCCGATCAGGAGCGCCCAGTCCGCCGCCGCGTTGCACTCAAAATCATCAAGTTGGGAATGGATACCAAGCAGGTCGTCGCACGATTCGAAGCCGAGCGCCAGGCCCTCGCGCTGATGGACCATCCCAACATTGCGCGCGTCTTTGACGCCGGCGCCACCGATACCGGCAGGCCGTACTTTGTCATGGAACTGGTGAAGGGCCAGCCGATCACCGAATTCTGCGATGCTCACAAGCTTCCGATTGCCAAGCGACTTGGGTTGATTTCCCAAGTGTGTGATGCCCTGCACCACGCCCATCAACGCGGCGTGATTCACCGCGATATCAAACCCAGCAACGTACTGGTCACCGGCACCGTCGAAGCGCCCGTCTGCAAGGTCATCGATTTCGGCATCGCCAAGGCAACCAGCGCGCGACTTACCGAGAAAACCATCTTTACCGAGTTCCGCCAGATGATCGGGACGCCGGAATACATGAGCCCCGAGCAGGCGGGCGAAAGCAATCAGGATGTCGACACACGCACCGACATCTACGCAACTGGCGTCCTTCTCTATGAACTGCTCACCGGCTCCACACCCTTCGATTCAAAACGTCTGCGCTCCGCTGCGTTTGGAGAGATGCAGAGGATCATCCGCGAAGAAGATCCGCCCAAACCAAGCACGAAGCTTTCGACTGCAACAGCCACTCTCGCAACTGTCGCCGAACGCCGCTCCGTCACCTCAGGCAAACTCGAAACCGCGATCAAAGGCGAACTGGACTGGATCGTCATGAAAGCGAT
>CAYTYD010000142.1:0-8042 GCA_964441555.1 uncultured Phycisphaeraceae bacterium
CTCCGCACATCCGCTTTTGAAAACACTTCTTCATCCGCCACAACGCGAGGTTCACCTTGATCACGTCAACCCAACGCACTCCCGGCATCACCACCAACATGCACGCCATCAGCGGCAACATAGTCACAAACGCAATCTCCGCTCCAAATCCTCCCAATCCGTGCCCCATTTCCCGCTGCGGCAAGATGCGTGCCCGCATCATCCCTCTCCGGCTCTCAGCCATCTGCGCGATCCACGCCCACGTCGAATCTGCTCGGACCTCTATCTCACTCTTCGAGCACCTGTCCCGTCCATCCAGATCTGCAACTCGTTCTCTTGCCAATGCAATCAATACCCGAAGCCGCTGACGCCCCGAAGCCCGCGGCAGCAAAAGCCGTTGAACCTGCCTGTCCCAGTTACTTGGCCGCACACGCATGAGAATTATCTCGCTCGACTTTTGCTCTTTGACCGATTCTTCACATCGGTTCGCACCAGTGAGATTCCGTGTGTTGATTTCCCATGAAAGTGAAACTTCCCAGCCGATTTTGGACATAGCCAAAATGAACTGTCGCTCCTCATCTCCGCAGCCGACAAACACAAAAGGCCAACGAATGTCATGGCTCGTTTGTTTCCTTCAATCACAATCATCGGAGCACCCTGTGCTTCCGAATCGACATAGGTTCTCAACCGCACGCTCTTTCTGCCAAATGCCGAACAGATGCGGTCTGGCCACGTGATCGGTATCTCACGTTTTCTTTTGACCTTTCCACCTTGCCGAACCGCGATCTCCAGAACAACTTCTTGATTGGCAGTTTCTCTTTTCGCTTTCATTCTCTGTACTCCGTGAAGGGACTCGTCCACATTGTGCCGTCCCCACCATGATCACGATTGCGGCACATGAAATCAGCTCCGCTTCTCTCCGCCGCAACGCGGCGTTCGTCATGAACCCGGCGGTGAGATCCTCGGGAACTCTGCCTTCACAGCCACATCGCGAAATCACATCCTCGCCCCAACAGGGGCGAAGGGCTGTAGCCACTAGTGGAGCAATGCGCAGCATGGCGTAACTAGTGGAAAGCAATCCCACACACTTCTCCGCCTTTGGCCGCACCTTCATCCACATTGTGCCGCGAGAATCGCGGCATATGAAATCAGTTCCTCTTCTCTCCGCCGCCCCGTCGCATGACAACATCCCTCCCTCGCCAGCCCATTTCTACGGCCTTCCCCGCCCAACCCGTCAGTGGCCTTCCTCATCCTGATGCCTGATGCCTCGTTTTCCTGCCTTCCTGCCTTTCCGCCTCCCCCCAAGTGCCAAGTGCCTGGCATTCCTGCCTTTACAACAATTCCAAACAAAACCCTCCCTACACCCTTGACACATCCAAACAATTCCCTATTCTGGCGATATGAACATTCCCCTACCAATCCGAAACCTCGCCAATACCGACCGCAAGCTCCTCGAAGCCGTCCTCGACAGTGGCTTCGACTTCCGCCAAGTGGTGACGAAATCGCCAAACGCCCACCCTGCTCAGCAGTCCCTCATGTCCTTCCTCCTCTGGTTCGGCCAGCCCCACATCAAAGACGCCACCGACACCCTTCTCTCCCTCTTCCACCGCGTCGAGCACCTCTGCACCACAGCCCGCCAAGCTCGCGCCCGCACCGTCCTCGAAAAATCCCTCACCCTCATCCACTCCATCACCCCCACCACCATCCCCACGCAAACCGACCCCAACAAAGCCGAAAAAGCCCGCCCCGAAGCTCACGCCATCGCCCGCGAATCCCGCCTCATCGCTGCGCGGCTCACTCCCGCAGGTCTTCTCAAAGACCCCGATGCCCCACCCCGAACCACACAATCCCGCGGCACACAACCTCGCACTCCCAAACTCCCCGCCGCCCAAACTGCCTCTCTCACCAACGCACAACTCACTGAAGCCCCCACCGCGCACCACACCGCGCCCCTCGCAACATCCGCCACGAGAGTCACGACGACATCCACTTCCACACCACTCGCTGCGTCATCATCACACACACCAACGCACAGCCGGCACAGAGCATCGCCCGAGTCTCCGCTTCCCCTCACACCCCAACGCCGCTGCACTCCAACCACGTCACTCCACGCCGGTGCCGGTGTATCTCCCCTGACATCCCCTCGCGCTGCCCCATCTCTCATCGCGGCACATCAGGTTCTCTCGCACACTGGCGTTTCTGCTTCAAAACTCGATATGTCCGACCTCTCCCCCACTCTCGCTTCACTCCTCACCAATGCCGAATCTCTCTCAACCTCCTGAACCACTTTGCCCTTTCAACTTTCCCCCCGCACCCCATCACGCCTCGCGGCATCCAATCATCACCTATGCCAACTCCCGAAACCCTTAAGCACTTTTTCTCCCTCGCTACCAATTACAACACCTACGTCTCCTCCGGCCCACCCGATCATCAATCCAATTGGGCCGCCAACCACGCCCGCATCACCCTCACTCCTGCGCAATCCGCACTCCTCTCCTCATTCACACGCCACCAACCTGTCCTCGTCATCAGTGGCACGTGGTGTGGTGACTGCGCTCAGCAGGTGCCCATCATGCACCACATCGCCCAAGCCACCAAGGGCAAAATCGATCTTCGCATCATCGATCGTGACAAAGGCATTGAACTTTCGAACCAAGTGAAGATCAGTGGCGGCAATCGCGTCCCCACCGTCATCTTCATGAATGAGGAGTTCGACCTCCTGGGCCTCTACGGCGACAACGTCCTCACACGCATGCGCTCCAAAGCCGCCAAGCAGCTTGGCGCATCCTGCGAACTCCCCACTGCTCGCGCGGCCGAGTCTGATCTCCCCCAGACCATCCAGGAATGGGTCGATCAATTCGAACGCACCCAGCTCATCGCTCGCCTCTCCACCAAACTTCGCGCCAAACACGGTGACTGACACGAGTTATCGGACATCTCTGACACGAAACAAGGCACAAGCAACAACACGAACAAAATAATAAAACAAGACCGTGCCACCAAAATTGGGGAAAAATGCGCAAAATCTATTGACGCGCACCCCACAATCCATCACAATACCGGATAGGGAAGACACCCCCATGCTTTCTGGCGGCGACACGGACGTTCCGTAGCTGACAGTCGGCGAGACGAGTTCCGCGTCCGCCATGCAGAGCATGTGTCTGTAGGAGAGATGAGATGAAGAAGGTTCTTGCTGTTCTGGCTTTGGCTGGCCTTGCCAGCGTCGTCAACGCTGAAATCGTCGATAACGGCGTCGTCACCATCGACCTTGCTGGCAACGTCGTTGAGAACGACCTCTTCCCCGCAGTCGACGTTGAGGTGTATGACAACTGGCGCGCAGCCGCTCAGGGCGGCGCTTCAAACCTCCAGGCGCTGTATCGCGCTGGCGGCAACGAGATCGCTGAACTGTGCAATATGACCGCTGGCGGCCAGCTTGGCTCCATGGGTCTGAACGTCGGCAACAGCGCTGCCACTGGCAGCGGTCTGGTCCTCACCGGCGGCGCTGGCACGGTCCGTTTCTACAACGGCACCACCGGCGCTTACATCAACGGCTTCAACTTCACCCTGCCCGTCCTGAACCTCGCCGTGGGTAACAGCAGCCGCATCAACTTTGCTGATGGCTCTCTTGCTGGCTTCAACTTCATCCTTCCCCAGAGCGTCTTCGTCAGCGTGCAGTACACCAGCGTGACTGGCACCGTCACCCTCGCTGACGTGTCGCACCAGATCCGCAATCCGATCAACACCGGCACCAGCACCGATGGCCTGATCGACGTGACCACCAACACCAACATCAGCTTCGGTGGCAACCCCTTGGCTAACGCTGGCCTGTACATCAAGCTCGTTCCCGCTCCCTCGTCAGCTGCATTGCTCGGCCTGGGTGGCCTCCTGGCTGCCCGTCGCCGCCGCTAATTCGGCAACGACAAGCCCGGCGTGGGATGTGCTTCCCGCCGGTTCACGTGTAGAACTTCACCCCCGGGTCCGCAAGGCCTGGGGGTGTTGCTTTTTGGCCAATCGCACGTCCGAGATCTTCTCTTCTCCGGCACACCAATCAGGTTCTAGGAACCTATCTCAATCTTCGGACGCACATTTTTCTGTCTTCTGCCTCGTCATGCGCCGGAATGGCTTGCAATCCGGCGCAGGTTACTCATCTTCACCACGCGAGAGGGATGTCATAGGTGCGCTGCGCCCAAATGGGTGTCGTCGCCATTCGATCGGTCTTGCGCCGCGTTGACGCAAGACTGGGGGATACATCAGGGGTGGCATGTCGCCGCCCGTTCATACTGGGAGTTGATCCATGAAATCCATCGTCGCCATTCTCACCCTCACCGCCATCGCCGGCTTGGCCAACGCTGAAATCTATGACACCGGCGCCATCACCATCGATCTGGCTGGCAATGTCATCAACAACGATGTCTCACCTGCTGTCGATACCGAGGTGTATGACAACTGGCGCGCTGCTGCTCAGGGCGGCGCTTCAAATCTCCAGGCCCTCTACCGCTCTGGCGGCAACGAAATCGCTGACTTCCTCGTCATGACCGGTGGAGGCCAGCTCGGCTCCTGCGGCCTCAACGTCGGCAACAGCGCTGCCACTGGTAGCGGCTTGGTCCTCACCGGCGGCACGGGCACCGTTCGTTTCTACAACGGCACCTCCGGCGCTTACATCAACGGATTCAACTTCAACCTCCCCGTCCTCAACCTCGCCGTGGGTGGCAGCAGCCGCATCAGCTTCGCTGATGGCGCTCTGGCTTCCATGAACATTATCCTTCCCTCGTCGGTCTTCATGTCTGTGCAATACACCACGGTCACCGGCACCGTCACCCTCGCGGACGTCTCTCACCAGATCCGCAACCCCATCAACACCGGCTCCAGCACCGACGGCCTCATCGACGTCACCACCAACACCAACATCTCCTTCAACGGCAACCCCGTTGCCAACGGTGGCCTCTTCGTCAAGCTCGTCCCGGCTCCTTCCTCCGCTGCCCTGATGGGCCTCGGTGGTCTGATGGCTGCTCGCCGCCGCCGCGCCTGAACCATCGCTTCTTGAAAGTTCTTCACAACCCGCCCCCGAGGCCTGTTCTGGCTCGGGGGCGGCTCTTTTTACTTCAGCACATGCTCGCCGCGTTCGCCACGTTGCCGGTTCCACTCTTCCATCGCTGCCGGATGATCCTTGACAAGTTTGATCAACTGACTCACGGTGCAACACAATCGCAGTGATGCTTTCTTCTCATCCCAGTTGCACGCCGCGATCACATCCATCGCCTCGGCCAGAAGCGCCGGAAAGTCCTCATGCCGCGGATTACACACGACCCGACCGTCTTTGGTGCAGCGTTTCAACCAGAGTTCACTCCGAATCTCGCCTCGCGGCACGCCGCACCGCACCTGCACGGCCAATTCCAGACGCAACCGCCGCAACGCCGTGACCCGATTCTCTTCAGCGCGCCGGGCTTCACCGGCTTGAGCTCGCACACCCGTCGGCACATGCTCCAGCGTCACCTTGCTCGCCACCTTGTTGCGATGCTGACCACCGGGGCCAGATGACTTGCCTCTGGTCATGCGGCACTCTGCGAACAGTTCCTCACTGGCCAACCTTGCCGGATGCACTCCACCCTCCACTCTCGCGACTCAACACGCCGTGGTCGGCACGGGTTGCAACTCCAATCCGCTCACCAGGCCCTGCTTATGCATCTCATGCCCCAGGCCACCGATCATCGCGGCATTATCCATGCAGTACGCAAGCTTGGGAATCACCAGTGGCACTCCTCGCTTTCTTGCGAGTTCGTCCATCGTGGTGCGCAGACGACTGTTGGCCGACACGCCGCCGCCCATCAGCACACTCCGCACCTTCACGCCGCGTTCGTCGCACTGCTCCATGGCACGCTTCATCTTCATCGCGATCGCAGCCACTGCAGCTTTCTGAAAGCTGGCCGCGAGCATCGCGCGGCGATTTTCTGTCATCTCTGCGGCGGGAGGATGGGGCACTTTGGCTCGCACAGTATTCGGTACTCCTTTCACCTGATACAGGAGAGCTGTTTTCAATCCAGAGAATGAAAAATCCAAGCTGGTTGTGCTCAATCGGCTGATGGGAAAATCGACCAACTCCTCGTTGCTTGCCACACTCTGCGCGAGTCGATCGAGATTTGGCCCACCGGGAAAGGGCAAGCCGAGAATCGCCGCGGCCTTGTCGTAGGCCTCTCCGACGGCATCGTCGATTGTCGCGCCCAATCGCTCCATCTGGATCCATGATCGAAGCAGATACATCGAGGTGTGGCCACCACTGACCACCAGCCCGAGTGCGGGGAACTCCGGCTCTGGCACCGCATCGTCATTCGCTCGGCCCAACATTCCCGAATACACATGCGCATGCACGTGATCAACGCCGATCAGCGGTTTTCCTAAAGCCCACGCCACGGCCTTTGCGGCGGCGACACCCACAAGGAGCGAACCAATCAAACCAGGGCGGTGCCCCACAGCCACAGCATCGATCTCACCCCATGTCACGCCCGCGTCGGTGAGGGCGCGTTCCATCACAGGCAGAATCGCCTCCACGTGAGCGCGGCTGGCGATCTCTGGCACGACGCCGGCGTATTCGGCGTGGAGATCTGTCTGCGAGGCGACCACGCTGGAACGCACTATGCGTCCATGCTCGACGACCGCAGAAGCGGTTTCATCGCAACTGGATTCAATCGCCAAAATCCGCATGGGTTATTTGCTCTGGGTTGTACCTTTCTCAGCGTCCGCCTTCTTCTTCACATCCGCATCCAGCAGCCATTGCTCCAGCGAGTTGCCGGTGATTTCGAGCACCGCCACCACTTTGCCATCCTTGTCGGTGATGCGGACTTCGCCACCCTTCACTTCGGCATTGTCCGGCCACAGATCGGTTTCGCGTTTTGTCGCAATCGTTCCATTTTCCATCGCGTCCATCCGCCGTTGGAGGCGTACCAGTTCGCGAGCCAATCGCTCGCTGGCCAAGCGAGTTCTGGCCAATTCGCCTGCCGCGATGCCCTTGTCTCCACCCACTGCCTGCCCAGTTTTCAGCCATTCACTCGCTGGCGCATCTACCTTCATCTGCAAGGTTTGCAGGGCTGCCGCGAGCTGGGTGTCCTTGAGTTCCTTCTTCACCAACTCAGGCGTGGAGACATCCAGCGAGCTGCTTTGCGTTCGAATGATCTCCTGATCGCGTCGTGCCAGCAGAATCTCGATCTCCTCGTCTTCGGTCAGGGGCACAAAGAAACCGTCAGTAGGATCGACACCCCACACGGTGCTGTCATCCTGGCGATGGATGCTGCGGCCGCTGGGAAGGAAATATCCGGCCTGGGTGATCTTCAATTCTCCGCCGCCCTTATCCAGAGGCACGACCACCTGCACGCTGCCTTTGCCGTAACTTCTGGACCCCACGACGATCGCTCGCTTCTGATCTGAAAGCGCACCAGCGAGCACTTCGCTTGCCGAGGCACTTTGACCGTTTACGAGCACGGCGACGGGAAAATCGGGCAGAGTCCCCAAGGCCTGCGCCGTCGCCTTCTCCTCCGGCACGCTGCGGCCCTTGGTGGACACGATCGTTCCCTCGTTGAGAAACAGATCCGCGATTCGCACCGCATCGGAGAGGAGACCACCGGGGTTGCCACGCAGGTCGAGAATCAGTCCCTTCAGGTCACCCTTGTGTGCTCCCACGCTTCGCAGCGCTGATTCCACTTCTTCAGCGCACTTGGGTGTGAACTGCGTGAGCCGCAGATATCCGATTTTTCTGGCAGGATCGATCAGGTACTGCCACTGCTCAGGATTCTTGGGATCACGGTGGAACCCTTTCACGCTGCGGCTCTTGATCGCGGCGCGGGCCAGCTCCATCTCAATCCGGTTTCCCTTGCGTTCGATCGCGAGTTTCACCTTGGTCCCGGGCTCACCGAGCAAAATGTCGATGCACTCATCGACTGACTTTCCCTGCGTGCTCTTTCCATCGATTTCCACCACGCGATCCTCAGGAAGAATCCCGGCGCGGAACGCGGGTGAATCTTCTAACGGCGAAACGATGGTGAGCCATCCGTCGCGAATGTTCACCTGAGCTC
>CAYTYD010000143.1:0-8036 GCA_964441555.1 uncultured Phycisphaeraceae bacterium
GGTGAGTTTGCCCTTCAATTCCGGAATGCACAGCGTTACGGCCTTTGCCGCGCCTGTCGAAGCCGGAATGATGTTTTGATAGGCGTTGCGACCGCCGCGCCAGTCTTTCTTGCTCGGACCATCCTGCGTCGGCTGAGTCGCCGTCGCGGCGTGCACCGTGGTCATGAGGCCTTCTTCCAGGCCGAATGCATCGTTGATCACCTTGGCGATCGGCGCCAGGCAGTTTGTGGTGCAGCTTGCGTTGCTGACGATGGTGTGCTTGCTGGTATCAAACTTTTCCGCGTTGACACCCAAGCACAGCGTCGGCACCGTTTCATTGCTCTTGGTCGGTGCGGAAATCACCACACGCTTGGCGCCAGCGTTCAGGTGCAGCGACGCCTTCTCGTGCTCAGTGAAAAGTCCGGTGGATTCCAGAACGTATTGAACGCCTAGATCTTTCCAGGGAAGCTGCGTGGGATCCTTGATCGCCGTGGTCTTGGTCGTGCGGCCATTCACCGTGAAACTGCCGCCAGCATCCGAAGCCGTCGCGCTGATCGACGCGGGTTTGCCACCCAGCATGAAGCGGCGGTGCATGGTGTCATACTTCAGCAGATACGCCAGATTGTCTGCGGGAACCAGATCGTTCACCGCGACGATCTCGATATTCGGATCTTCCGAAGCGATGCGGTAAAAGAGCCGACCGATGCGTCCGAAACCGTTGATACCAACCTTGATCGCCATGACCGAAACTTCCTTTCCGATCGTGCCGCCCGCGCCCGGAACGCTGGCTGCCGACTCCCTTCGATGCCGCGCAATACACCCGGAAACACATCACCCGCATGATTCCAGCATGTGGAACCACTCGTGCGACCCCATTCCCATGAGTTACGGTAGGAAGGGTCGGCCAAAAAGTGCATGACTGTCCCAGGTGTTACGGCCTGTTTCAGACCATGATGCAAAGCCAGTTGCACGGCCAGATTCTGGCTGGGATTCAGACCAACATTCAGCGAGACATGACCATTCCCGCGCTCCCCAGTCTTTCGCCCAGCCGCTGATGCTGAACACGCCCGGACACCATGGTCAGCACTGGTCGTCCGGTCAAGTCGCGTCCCAGGAATGGGGTATTCCACGACTTTCCAACCAGATCATCGCGCGTCAGCGTCCAGCGTTCCTGCGGATCAATCAACGTCAGATCTGCGGGTCCACCCACCACCAACCGCCCCAATCCCTTGCGATCAAGCCCGCACAGTTTCGCAGGTTCAATGGTCAGAAGCGCAATCAGACGGGGCCATTCGATCGCTCCACTGGTGATCAACCCCTCGACATACAACGCGATCGCCGATTCCAACCCGACAAAACCAAAGGGTGCTTCTTCAAACGGGAGTGCCTTCTCATCCGCCGAATGTGGAGCATGATCCGTTCCGAGCACTGTCACGACGCCGTCCGCAACAGCCTGCCGCAACGCCTTCATATCTGCTGTCTCACGCAGTGGCGGATTCACTTTTGCCAGCGCGTTGTACCCCTCGCACAGTTCGTGCGTTGCTACCAAGTGATGAGGCGACGCTTCGCCGGTGACGTTAATGCCCTCCCGCCGCGCTCGCCGGATGATCTCGCACGTCCCCGCGCTGGAAATGTGCTGCACGTGGTAATGAGCGCCGATGCTGGCGTTCAGACGCACATCCCGTTCCACGATGATTTCTTCGGCAGCACGAGGCCACCCGCCCAATCCCAGCCGCGTCGACACGCTCCCCGCGTGCATCGATGCCCCCTTGGTCATCGTCGGTTCCTGGGCGTGCTGCATGAACGCCAGCCCAACATCCTTGCACACGCTCAGCACCCGACCCATCATTCCTGCGGATGCGATGCAATCGCCATCATCAGAAAGACCAACCGCACCCGCCATCGCCAGCAACCTTGACTCGGTCAGTTCCTCACCTTTGCGTCCCTTGGTCGCCGCCGCCACCGCGAAAACGCGGCACGCCGCCCCCTCAGCCCGATCTTTCACAAACCGCACCAATTCAGGAGTATCAAGCGCCGGAACGGTGTTGGGCATGCAGCACACGGTGGTAAAGCCCCCCGCCGCCGCCGCGCGCGCTCCGCTCTCGATGGTTTCCTTGTATTCGAATCCCGGCTCGCGCAGGTGAACATGCGGATCGATCAAACCTGGCGACGCGATCAGCCCCTCGCCATCGATGACCATGGCGACATCACCGGGCGAAATCTGCTTGCGTTCGCTTTTGCTTGTGGCGATCTGTCGAATAAGGCCGCCCGCGACCACGACGTCGCCCACCTTTTCTAATTTGCTTGCCGGATCGATGATCCGTGCACCAGAGATCAAGACCCCGTCGCTGGCAATGTGGCTCGGCATGACAGAGGGTAGCGCAAGCGCACGTACACTCTCCAGCATGTCCGCCAACGACCGTCTCTCCCAACACTTCGGTGCCATCGCCAACCTGATGCAACTGCTGGGTGAGGATGGCTTCCGCGTCAATGCCCACACCCGCGCTGCCCGAGTGCTGGGCGATCTGAGCGTGGACGCCTCCACCCTCGACCGCAAGGCCCTGCTTGAGATCGAGGGAATCGGGCCCAAGATCGCCGACAAGATCATCGAATTCACCTCGAGTGGCACCACCACCGAGTTTGCCGATCTCAGTTCCAAAGTGCCAAAGGGACTGCTTCCCCTTCTTGAAGTCCCTGGGCTTGGCCCCAAGACCCTTCGCACGCTGTGGACCGAAGGTGGCATCACCGATGAGGCCTCACTGCGTGCCTCCATCACCGATGGCAGCATTCTCAAACTTCCCCGCATGGGTGCCAAGAGCGTGGAGAAGCTCCGGCAATCTCTGGATTTTGCACGCACCGTTCATGCGCGCGTCCGCATCGGTCAGGCCATGCCCATTGCCGAGCGCATCGTCGAACGCATGACGCGGCAGAAAAGTGTTGTTCGTGCGGCATTTGCGGGCTCCGCTCGTCGAGGCAGGGACACCGTCGGCGACCTGGACATTCTGGTCTCCACTTCTGATGCCGATTTCAAGGATGAAACCCTTGTTGCGCCCATCTCTGCGTTTTTTCGCGGCATGTCGGAAGTGAGGCATGTTCTGGCCAGTGGCGAAACCCGCTCCAGCGTGCAATTCGCTCTCAATGCCGATGATCAGCGGTGGGGCGCTTCGGAATCTGAAAATCCTGAAGCGAACAAGGGCCCGGTGATCCAGGTGGATCTTCGCATCGTTCCCGAGTCCTCCTTCGGCGCGGCTCTCGCCTATTTCACCGGGAGCAAAGATCACAACGTCCATATGCGTGAACGTGCCTTGTCGATGGGCATGACGCTGAACGAGTACGGGCTGTACCCGGATGACAAGCACGAAGAGCCGCCGCACAAGCGAGGCATTACCCCAGTCGCCGGCACCACCGAAGAGTCCATCTTTGCCGCCCTGAAACTCCCTTACATCCCCCCGGAAATCCGCGAAGATCACAGCGAATTCAAACTCGCCGCCACCCCCACCCTCATCACTATCGCAGACATCAAGGCCGAACTGCACGCCCACACCACCGCCAGCGACGGCCGTATGTCCATCGTCGAACTGGCTCGCGAAGCACAACGCCGCGGCTTTCACACCATCACCGTCACCGATCACTCGCGCAGTTCCGCCCAAGCCGGTGGTCTGTCGATCGAGCGGCTCATAGAACACATCGCCGCGATTCACGCCGCCCGCGCTTCGGTCCCCGGCATCACCATCCTCGCAGGCAGCGAGGTGGACATCCTCGCGGATGGGTCGCTGGACTATCCAGACGATATTCTGACCCAACTCGATGTCGTCGTTGCCAGCCCGCACACCGCCCTCTCCCAAGACCCCGCCACCGCCACCTCGCGGCTGTTGAAGGCCATCTCCCACCCGCTGGTGCACATCCTGGGCCACCCAACGGGTCGGCTGATCAATCGCCGCCCGGGTTTGGAGCCCGACATCGCCGCGCTCATCGGCGCCGCAAAGCAGCACAACACCGCCCTGGAAATCAACTCCCACTGGATGCGGCTGGACCTGCGCGATGTCCATGCCAGCGCGGCAATCGAAGCCGGAGCCCTCCTCGCCATCAACTGCGATGTGCACGAGATTGAGGACTACGACAACTTGAAGTACGGTGTTATCACCGCCCGCCGCGCCGGAGCGATGCCTGCGAGCGTCGTCAACACATGGCCGGCCGCCAAACTGCAAACTTGGCTCAAAGCCAAACGCAGTTGAACTTTACTTGGGTTCCGCCATCGTCATCGTCTTGAGTTCACGCAAGGGCTTGTTCGTCGCCGCCACCACGCCCACCACGATCAACGTGCCGATGCCACCCGTCACCACTGACAGCACCGGACCCAGCCACTTGGCCACGAGCCCGGATTCAAACGCACCAAGTTCATTGGAGATCTCAATGAACATGGTGTTCACCGCCGAAACTCGCCCACGCAGATGATCCGGCGTCCGCGCCTGCACCAGAACGTGCCGGATCACCACCGACACGTTGTCAATCGCCCCTTGCAGGAACAGAAACAGCATCGCCACCCAGAACGATGTGGACAATCCAAAGCAGATTACCGCCACACCCCACAGTGCCACTGCGATCAGGAACGTGCGTCCCGCGTTTTTGAAAGGCGGCAGAAACGCCAACCCCACCGACATCAGTGCCGCGCCTGCAAACGTCGAGGCCCGGAGCAGTCCCAATCCCTCTGGCCCCACCTTCAGAATGTCATCGGCATACATCGGCAACAGAGCAGTCGCGCCGCCCAACAGCACCCCCACGCAATCAATCACGATTGCCCCAAATACCGGCTTATCCCGATACACAAACCCCAGCCCGCTCAACATCGATTCCACCGTCATCTTCCCCGCCGGGGTCTGCTTCACCAGCGGCGTGATGAACATCATCGACAGCGAAAATACCAACGTCGCGCAACCCGTTCCTACGTACACCCAGTGCGCCACACCCGTCCGCCCGATCAACCACCCGGCGATCAATGGCCCAGCTACCCCGCTCAGGTGAAAAATCCCCGTGGACCACGCCACCACATTGTGAAAGTCCTTTCCGGGCACGATCAGCGGCAGAAACGCACCTCGCGCCGGCCCATTCATCGCCCGCAGACACCCCATCATCGCCAAAAGCACATACACCAACCAGATCGGCCCATCTGCCCACGACCACCACGCCAGCAGGAACGCCGCGACGGCAAACAACGCCTGGCTGATCATGATGATCCAGCGGCGGTTGAAGACGTCCGCGATGTGCCCTCCCGGCAGCGCCAACAACACCACGGGCAGCGCCCGAGCCAGACCCGTGTACCCCAAATGCAAGGGGTCTTTGGTTCGCTCAAAAATCTCCCACCCCACCGCCGTTGCCAGCATCTGCAACCCGCACGCCGAAGTCAGAAAACCCGCGGCATACCAGCGGTAATTGGGAAGCCGCAACGCCGCAAACGGATCATGTCGCGGCGTCGGCTCGTTGGGGCTGGTTTCAGTGCTCACTGGTTCCGAGCGTACTCAATCAAAGTGCTGGGCGGTTTCCCGCGATCCACCACTGCTTCCCCTCGCGCTCCACGCGGCGATACAGCGTGTCGCGCTCCACCGGCTTGAAACCCGCCTCGCGGATCGCCTTGTGCAGCACCGGCACATTCACTTCCTGATGCGTGCTCGCGCCACCCACGTGCGTGATGTCATACCACACCACGGTGCCGTCCAGATCATCTGCCCCGCTTTGCAGCATGACCTGCGCCAGGGGCAGCGTCTGCATGATCCAGAACGCCTTGATGTGGGAGAAGTTGTCGAGCATCAGCCGCGCGACCGCCAGCGTGCGATAGTTTTCCAGGCCGCTCGGCCCAGCCAATTTCTCCAGTTCCGACCCATCGGGAAAGAATGGCAGCGGAATCAACGTCTGGAAGTACCCAGCCGGTGCCGCGTCTTTGGCCCGCTTTGCCGCCACCTGCAGAGGCAACTCAGTCCCCGGCCCGGTCAACGTCACTGACCCATCTGCCGCAGGCGAATATCCCAGCCGCTTCAATGAGCGATCCTGGGCCTGACGCAACATATCCAGATGGACCAGCCGGTCATCCCGCGATTCAATGTGCCCGTACAGCATCGTCGCGTTCGAGTTCAGCCCCAGTTCATGCGCAACATCATGTACGGTCAGCCACACATCGGACCGGATCTTTCCCTTGAACGCCTGATCGTGCACGCGATCATCAAACACTTCCGCCCCGCCACCCGGCAGCGACCCCAGCCCCGCATCCTTCAACTCCGACAAAACAAAGCGAATCGCCTCGCGCCGCGCCGTGATCGCCGAATCATCCGTGCCACTCGCGCCCTTATACACCTTGGCGATCTTCGCCAGGTGAACAATCTCCACCGCCGTAAACGCCTTCAGGTGCAACCCCGGCGCCACCGCGCGGATCGATCGCAGCATGTCTGTGTAATATGAAAACGGCAACTGCGGGTGCAAGCCCCCCACGATGTGCATCTCTGTCGCGCCCGATTCCACCGCCTTGATCGCCTCACCCCGGATGTACTCCACATCCCGCGTGTAGGCCTTCTGCTCTCCCACCTTCGCGTAGAAATCACAGAACTTGCACGACAGCGCGCACACATTCGAATAGTTCAAGTGCCGATTGATGTTGTAGTACGCCACATCGCCATGCAACCGCCGCCGCACGCCATCCGCCATCGCCAAGACACTGTGAATATCTCGAGTCGCGAACAGCACGCGGCCATCTTCCAGCGTCAACCGCTCTCCTCGCGCCACTTTCGCCGCGATCGGCTCCAACGCGGCATCGCGCACCAAGACAGGCGCGTTGGCCGATGCGGGAATCCCCTGAGTCGTCGATCTTTCCAAAGTTTCAATCATCATTGAAAGTTTAGGCCGCCACACCGAGTTTCACCACAGCCAAGCCCCCGCCACCATCGCTCCCACCACCGCCAGCGGCACCACCCAGCGGGCCGAAGTGATGCTCACCACGATCAGCACGGTCACCCCTACCAACGCTCCTCGCCACCCCCACCACGTCGTCATCATCATTTCCATCGCTGTCGCCGCGATGACACCCACCACTGCCGCGGTCACACCCATCAGCACGCCACGTGCTCGTTCTGACCGCACAAGCATTTCGATCTTTTCTTGTCCCAATAAGGTGAAGGCGAATGCCGGTGCGAAAATGCCCACCGTCATCACCAGTGCCCCGAGCCAACCCGCTCCCGCGAACCCGACAAACGTGCCCACAATCACCAGCGGAGCCGGAATCGCCGCAGCGAGCGCCACGCCATTCAGAAACGCCGACTCGCTCATCCATGGTGTCGGCCCTTCCACCGCGTCCTGCTTCAGATATGGCAGCACGGTGTACGCGCCGCCAAAGGTCAGAAGCCCCGCCCGGGTCCCACTTATGGCCAAGGTTCCAACATCCGCACGTTGTCCCCTGCCGCGCTGCTCGATCGTCACCACCTTGGCCTCACCTGGTGTGGGCCATTCCACGCGACTCATGCTCATCATCGCGCCCACGATCAGCAGCGTCGACAACACGCCGCCCAACATCCATCGCTTTGACCGCATGCATGGATACACCACCGCCCCATACACCAGGGGCAGCACCCAATGCACCCCCGCCAAAGTTCCAAATCCACACACCACCGCGATCGGCCATTGCCGCGAATCTTCGATGCCATTTTTTCCGATTCTCCAAACCGCCCGCACGATCAATCCAACCGCTGCCGCTTGCGCCCCCGCCAGCATCGCGCCCATGTTCCGCACATGCCCAAACATCCCGCTCCAATGGAGCCACGACAACGCCAGCATCAAGATCAACCCCGGCAGCATGAAGCCAAGGCCCGCCGCGATCGCTCCCCATCGACCCCGATGAACCGCGCCGACGTACACGCACATCTCGTGCGCTTCCGGTCCCGGCAACACCTGATACACCGCCAACGCCCGATTGAACTGCTCGCGGCTCAGCCACCCCGCCCGCTCCACTGCTTCAGTCCGAATCATCTCCAATTGCGCAAATGGACCACCCCAGGCCAGGCACCCCAGGCGGAGGA
>CAYTYD010000144.1:0-7989 GCA_964441555.1 uncultured Phycisphaeraceae bacterium
GAGCGCTTCCATGGCATGGAAGAGGTCACGAGTTCGAGTCTCGTCGCCTCCACTTGAAACAGCGGCTTCGGGATCTTCCCGGAGCCGCTTGTGTTTTTGGGTGGCGGCGGATGTGACTGAGTGGGTGTGTGGTCTGTCGAGCAAAAGGCCATTCCGCGGTTACACTGGCTTCAGAGTGAAAGGTTGGTCCGAACAATTGTGCGTTTTGCGTCACGTCCGCCGCTGTCGGCGCGAATTGTGGCGCGTTGTGATCGCGATGTTGGCGCTGGTGCTGGTGAGCGTCGATCGCGTTGCGGCACAGAGTGCCGGACCGCCGACGGCCAAGCAATCTCCTGAATCGTTGCCTTCTGGCGCGCAAATTCCGGCAACGCCACTGGTGCCGGCAATGCCGCGGACTGTGGTGGTGGGTGTTCGGCGAGATTGGGGGCCGGTGACGTTTGCGGATCGGCGTGGAGAGCCGACAGGATTTGCAGTGGAGCTCATTCGCGACGTGGCGAAAGAAGCGGGCCTGAACGTCGAGTTCATGTTCTTTGATTCCACCCTGGGCGCGACAGAGGCGCTGGTGTTGCGCGAAATTGACGTGGCGGGCGCCAAGATCTTTTCGATCTGGGAAGAGGAAGTGGCGCAGACGCAGCCGTATTTTGAATCCACGGCCTCGGTCTTTGTGCGTCATGGCGAGCGCGGGATTTCACAAGTTGAGCATCTACGGGGGAAGCGCATCGCGGTTTTGCGGAACAGCGCGGCGCGGCAATGGGCGGTCTCCAAGGGATTCAGTGTTCTGGAACTGGATGTTCCTCGCGGGGTTCTGGCTGCGGTGGCGGATGGCCGGGCGGACTGCTGCATTCTGCTGCGTTCGTTTGCGATTCACCTGATCGATGAACTGGGTCTGGAGACGTTGAGACCGGCTGAAGTCGAGTTGGATGGGGTCGTTGCCGGGTACTGCTTTGCGACGCGTCTGGAAGATGCGAAGCTGGCGCAGTTGCTGGATGTCGCGCTGGTCAAGGTGCAGCAATCCGGTCGGGCGCGACAATTGCATGAGAAGTGGGTGGATTCGCTGGAGCCATCGAGTGCGACTTGGACATTGCCTCGTGACACGGTGACTCTGGTGACGCTGTGCGTGTTGGGTGTGGTGGGGGCACTGCTGTGGCGGGAGATTCGCCTGCGCCAGCGCGTGCGTGCGGAGCGGGAGATGGCGGAGGCGAGCCGCGAGAAGTTCCAATCGGCGATTCAGGGTGCGTTAGATGCTGTCTACGTGATGGAATCGATGCGGGACGAATCGGGAGTGATTCGCGACTTTCGGATCATGGATCTGAACGAGCGTGGCGAGCGGCTGATCGGTGCGACGCGGGACGAAGTGCTGGGGCAAAAGCTCTGCGAGTTCCGACCGATCAATCGTTCGGGTGGTTTTTTTGACCGGTACGTGCGCGTGGTGGAAACCGGTGAACCCCTGGAAGAGGAGTTCTTTATTGATTCGCCGCCGATATCGGCGACGTGGATTTACCACCCGGCGGTGAAGGGGGGGGCGGGGGTCATCATCACTTCGCGCAACAACAGTGAGCGCAAGCGACTCGAGATCGACGTGCGGCAGTCGCAGAAGATGGAGGCGATCGGGCAGCTGGCGGGCGGGATTGTGCACGACTTTCGCAATCTGCTGCTGGCGATTCAGGGAAATCTTGAGCTTGCGAAGCGCCAGGTTGGCCACGCGCATCCGGCCCAGAACAGTCTGGAGCAGATCGAAGAGGCGGCCCGTCAGGCGGGCAATGTCACGCAATCGCTGCTGTTGTTCACTCGGCGCTCGGCACCGACGTATGCCCGCGTTGATCTGACTGAATTGGTGAATCGCACGGCGCGTCTGCTGTGGCGAACGCTTCCGCCGACGATCCGGCTGGAGGTTCCGGTGGATCGTCGTCCGTGCTGGGTGCTGGCGGACGAGACGCAGATGCAGCAGCTGCTGATGAATCTGGCGATCAACGGGCGTGATGCGATTCTCTCCAAGCCGGATGCGACCGGCGTGCTGACGCTGACGGCGTTTACAGATGATGAGGAACGAAATGTTGTGGAGGTGCGTGATACCGGTGTGGGAATGCCACAGGATGTGATTGCGAGGATTTTTGAGCCGTATTTCACCACCAAGCCGCGAGGTCAGGGAACCGGGCTTGGTCTTTCGATTGCGCATGCGATCGTGACCAGCATCGGCGGATCGATCGCCGTGGATTCGGAACTTGGGCGCGGCACGACCATTCGCGTGCAGTTGCCACCTGCGCCTGACCCGGCACCAGCGCGACAGGACGGGGGCGCTGAACCTGCGATCCGGAGTGGCAAGCGGAGGGTGGCGCTGGTGGAACCGAATGGCCTGGTGCGGAGCATCATGACGACGATGCTGGAGAGGATGGACATTGAACCGGTTGCTGCGGCATCAGCAGCGGAACTTTCCACGCGGCTGCTGACGCAGCAGGTTGATGCGGCGATTGTGGATCTGGATTCGGAGCAATCGCCGGATCTGGGGCACGTGCGGCGCGCCCTGGGGCCGTCGCGTCCCATACTTGTGATTCGCCCTGCCGGGTTCACGTTAGATGTGCTCGATCCGTTGTTTTTCGTGTTGAACAAACCGTTCAATGCGGCGCAGCTGTCGGATGCTTTGCAGGATGTGTTTGCGATGGCTGATGAGCATGCTCCGACGACGGCGTGATGCGGCACAGTGTTGTTGGGAGGGCGGATTCGCGGCTTTCCCGGGGGCGGTGGCCCTCATAAACTGCAGCAATGTCCACACTGACGACACCGCCTCACTCATCGGCTCATTCATCGGCTCAATCATCGCGCCCGGAAGCGGGTGTGCTCAGCGATCAGCCCGCGCCTGCGATCGCCCGAGAGGGGTGGCCGATTGTGGCGATTTTTGTGCTTGTGGGGGCAGTGCTGACGGCGCTGGCGTGGTGGTGGATGCCGATCGCGGGGGGCGCGGTGGGATTGGTGGCCCTGATTCTGACGCTGTGGTGCCTGTGGTTCTTTCGCGATCCGGCGCGGCGGATTCCTGCGGACCCGAACGCGGTGATCTCTCCGGCGGATGGGGTGATCTGCAGCATCGGTCCGGCGGATGCCTTGCCGGAGCTTGGGATGGGAGATGCCGGACGAGGCATGGTGCGGGTGTGCGTTTTCATGAATGTCTTCAACGTGCATGTGAATCGCATGCCGTTGGCGGGCGTGGTGACGAAGATCGTGCATTCGCCGGGGAAGTTTCTCAACGCGGCGGTGGATAAGGCGAGCACGGAGAACGAGCGGTGTGCGATGGCGATTCGGCTGGCGGATGGTCGCGTGGTGGGGTGTGTGCAGATTGCGGGGCTGGTGGCGCGGCGGATCGTGTGCCGCATCAAGGAGGGAGTTTCGCTGGAGCAGGGAATGCGTTATGGTCTGATTCGTTTCGGATCGCGCGTCGATGTGTACCTGCCAGCGGGAACTGAGGTGAAGGTGAAGTTGGGGGAGACTGTGATTGCAGGAGAGACCATTCTCGCTCGCATGAGCGGGGGACAGGGCTGAATCGTGTTTATCCGCTATCCATCCAAGCGATCGCACGTGCCGATGAAGCACTTGGTGCCTAACGCGATCACCACGACCGCGCTGTGCTGCGGCCTCGCGGCGGTGCACGCGTCGCTGAAGGGGGAGTGGAAGGACGCGCTGTTGTTCATTGCGGCAGCAGCACTCTTTGACGCGTTGGATGGGCGAGCAGCGCGGCTTCTGAAGGCGACGAGTTCATTTGGCGGCGTGCTGGATTCCCTGTCGGACTTTCTGTGCTTTGGAGTGGCGCCGGCGATCATCCTGCATCAATGGATGCTGAAGGATCAGGATTGGCTGGGGCTTTTGGCTTCGATGCTGTTTGTGTTGTGCTCGGCGCTGCGGCTGGCGAGATTCACCTCGGCTGCGCCGGTGCCACCAAACCAGAGTTTGCTGGTGCAAGCGATGCACGCGAAGTTCTTTGTGGGCATGCCGACCCCTGCCGCGGCGGGTGCGGTGCTGATACCTGTGCTCTTGTTTGTGTCGAAGCGGGAGTGGACTCTGGATCCATACATTGTGATCGCGTACACGATTTTTATTGCGGTGCTGATGGTGAGTCGCATGCCGATGTTCAGCTTCAAGAAGTTGAAGCTGCCTCGACCTGTGATTGTGCCATTGCTGGTGGTGATCGGGTTGATCGTGGTGGGGGCGCGCAAGGACATCTGGTTGACGATTGCGTGCATCGCCGGGGCGTATCTGCTGAGTCTGCCTTTGGCGTGGTGGTCGCATCGCACGCTGGCCAGGCAGGCGGCGGCGGAGGGGAGCACCGACCCGGTCGCGGTGAGTGAGACGACGGGGTCGGCGACGTGAAATTCATTTTTCTAGGTACCGGCACCAGCAGCGGCGTTCCCGCCATCGGATGCCACTGCAAGGTGTGCACTTCGACAGATCCTCGGGATGCGCGGCTGCGGACCTCGGCGGCGTTGCAATGGCGCGATGCCAATGGCGTCGAACGCACAGTGTTGATCGATGCGGGGCCCGATCTGCGGCAGCAGTGTTTGAAGAACGGCATTGAGCGGGTGGATGCGATTCTCTTTACGCACAATCACGTGGATCACACGTTTGGGCTGGATGAAGTGCGCCGCTTCAACGCGCTGCAGAAGGCACCGATAGACATTTATGCGGATGATCGCACGCTGGCGTTTCTGCGCCGCGTGTATCAGCACATCTTTGATGCTGAACAGAATGTGAACCAGTCATTTGTGGCGACGCTGATTCCGCATCGCATCACGGCGTTGCAGGGGTTTGAGCTTTTCGGCATGAGGATCATGCCGGTGCCGCTGATGCATGGGCGGTTGCCGGTGCTGGGGTTCCGCTTTGAGCCGACGGGCACGCTGAGTTCGGAGCTTCTGCCGTTGGCGTACTGCACTGATCTGAGCGTGGTGCCCAATGAATCGTGGTCACAGCTGAGCGGGTTGCGCACCTTGGTGCTGGATGGCCTGCGGCATCGTCATCATCCGACGCATCTGACGATCGGGCAAGCTACGGATCTGGCGCTCAATCTGAAGCCAGAGCAGACGTGGCTCATCCACATGTCACATGATGTGGGGCACCAGGAGCTGGATGATTCACTGCCTGAGGGGATTTCTCCGGCGTTTGACGGACAGGTGCTCGGCAACTGAGTCACTTGGAGTCTTTCTTGAGCTTGGCTTTGGCGCCGCCGCCGACGATGCCGAGATCCATGAGCACGGCGACGATCATGAGGACCAGATACCACCCATCGATGGAGCCGTTGGAATTCTTGCCAAAGGCGTAGGCAAGAGTGGTGAAGGGGAGGAAGAAGAAGCCGAGGATGGGCCAAAGCCAGCCGCCAAAGGCGCGCGGGAGGTAATCAGAAAAGATCGCCAGCCCGATGAGGACCAGGCGCGGGAAGAATGCGGCGATCAGTGCGATGATGCATGGCATGGCGTGACTCCTTCACGTTTGAGTTGAGTTGCCGAATCGGATGATCTCGCCCAGAGAGGGCGGGACGATCCGGTGCTTGTCCGGCCCGGCGGCGAGAGCGAGACGTTCCAAGGGTTCGTTGATTGGTTCGTCGCTGAGTTTGAACGTGGAGTGGTGCACGGGGAGGAGTCGTTCGCTGCGGTTTGCGCTCGACATCTCCCACACCTGTTCGGGATTCGCGTGGGCGTGGATCCACGGGTTGTAGGCACCGATGCCGAAGATGCTCAGGTCAAGCGCTCCAAGTCCATGCAGATTCCGCGTCATGGCGGTGTCGCCGGCGTAGAGCCAGCGGGCGTGTGGGCTTTCGACGAGATAGGCGTTGAAGCCACGATGGCGATCCCACATGGTGCGCGCGCCCCAGTGGTTGGGGCGAAGGGCGGTGATGGTGAGGGACTTGAATCGCAACGACTTTCCCCATTCCAACTCCTGCACGCTGGCGAAGCCCCGGGGAATGAGATCGGATGTTTCCGCGGCGGTGATGACGGTGGTGTGGCGGTCGGCCAGTGCCTTGAGCGTGGGCACATCGAGATGATCAAAGTGGGCATGGCTGATGAGGATCAGATCCGCCCGGGGAAGGTGTGACGCGTCGACACGAGGCAGCATGCGAGCGGGGCCCACGGTGATGCCGGGGATGCGCACGCCGATACGTTCACCAAGCACGGGGTCGAGCAGCACGGTGAGCCCGTCGACTGCGAGAAAGACGGAGTTGTGGCCGAGCCAGAGCGCGCCCTGAAGGCCGGGAGATTGCGTCAGGTGCTGCCACTGCGCATCCAGATGCTCATGCGCGTGCGTCGCGGCACCTTTACCTCGCAAAAGATCGGCGAGGTACGCGGGGTATCGCCCAGCTGACGAGCGTGCACCGGCGGCGACCAGCGAGGCCCGCCTGGTGAGGCGCAGTTTGGTTTCGGGTTGTCCGTCGCCGATGGGCACTTTGTCTCTTTCCAGAAATGCGGTCTTGAGTTTCTACGTCTGCCGCGGAGGGTGTGTTCCAATTACAGAATCGGGGCGAGCAGCCGCGCCAGGCGGGAGATCAGGCGCGAGCCCCACCCTCGATTGCGCACTTGGGATGGTGTCAGTTCGCGCGAGTGTTGGAGGTCGTCTTCGAGCATGGCGCGGACGGATTCGACGAACGATTGGTCGCGGACCATTGCGGTGATTTCGAAGTTGATGCGGAGCGAGCGGTTGTCGAGATTGGCGGAACCGACTGCCGCGAGGTCGTCAGCGAGGATGACTTTCTGGTGGAGGAACCCCTTGGTGAACTTGTGGAAATGAACTCCGGCCTGCTGCAGTTCCTCGACGTAGGTGAGAGTGGCCAGGTTTACGAGCAGATTGTCGCTTTTGTCGGGAATGATGATGTGGACATCGACGCCACGGAGCGCGGCCATCTGCAGGCCGTTGAGGAGAGCGTCGTCTGGCGCGAAGTAGGGGGAGGCGATCCAGATGCGACGTGAGGCGCGGGTGAAGAGAGAGAGGAAAGTGATGGTGAGTGTGTCGAGCTCGTCCACGGGGCCGGTGGGGCAGATGAGGACTTCGGCGTTGGCGGTGGGTTCATCTTCGGCACCGCGGCGTGGTTGGGTTCGCCATGATATTTCCGGGAGGTGACCGGAGGCCCAGTGCCAATCTTCACAGAAGGCGAGTTGGCAGGCGAGCGCGGCGGGCCCCTCCATGCGCATGTGGGTATCGCGCCAGGGAGTGAGGGTTTCATCTTGCCCGAGGTATTCGATTCCGACATTGTGGCCGCCGATGAAGGCGACTCGGCCATCGACGACGACCACCTTGCGGTGATTGCGAAAGTTGAGCTGGTATCGCGTGATGGGCCAGAACGAGCGGCCGAAGGCGCGGACTTCGGCACCCATGGCATTGAGGGAAGTGGCCAATCTGGGGATGCGCGGCGTGCCCACCCGGTCATATAGAACGTAAACGCGCACGCCGCGTGCTCGGGCACGACGGATGGCGTCTTCGAATCTTTTTCCGAGGGCATCATCACGGAAGATGAAGAACTGGATCAGGATGTAGTCGGTTGCGGTTTCCAGATCGGCGAAGATGCGTTCGAAGGTGGGATCACCATTGATGAGGAGTTCGAGGGCGTTGCCGCGTGTGGGGGCGGTGAGGCCGAGGCGATCGAGCGCGAGATCGGGAAATGGTCCGGGGCGGACCATCCAGGGTGAGATGGCGACGTTGCAGGCCTCGCCGGAGCGGGAGAGGGCGGTGCGGTCGCGGCGTCGGGCGCGGACGTAGCCGGAGAAGCGGCGAGCTCCGAAGACCAGGTAGAGGGGGATGGTCACGAGGGGCAGGACCAGGAGCCCGATGCACCAGGCGATGGTGCCCTGCGGGGTGCGGCCGCACAGAATGGCATCGAAGGCGCAGGCGACTCCGGCCAGCTGCAGGAGCAGGCCCAAAGCGATGACCAACATCCACATTTCCAGACCGAATGGCACGGCCAGATTGTACGTGAACTTGCGGAACCCACACACGCCCTTCTAGCATCTGAGTATGTCG
>CAYTYD010000145.1:0-7952 GCA_964441555.1 uncultured Phycisphaeraceae bacterium
CCCGACCCGGCCCAGCAAAGTGCAGGACTGGGGCTCCTTGCCCGTGAACGTCTTGGTCTGGAGTGTCCTGGCGTCCTTGGTCGTGATCCCCTTCACGTTCAGGTAGTCGTACGCCTCGCACAAGAAGCCCGCCGAGCCGCAGGCGGGGTCGTAGATCGTCTCGCCGATCTTGGGGTCCACGACCTTGATCATGGCGCGAATGAGCGGGCGGGGCGTGTAGTACTCGCCACCGTTGCGGCCAGCGTTGCCCATCCGCTTGATCTTCTCCTCGTAGATCTGGCTGAGTTCGTGCTTCTCCGCCTGCGAGCGGAACTTCAGGCTGTCGATCCGGTCGATGATCTCGCGGAGCGTGTAGCCGCTGGTGATCTTGTTCTTGATCTCGCCGAAAATCTCACCGATCTTGTACTCGATCGTGTCCGGCCCCGCGGCCTTCTGGGTGAACTTCTGGAGGTAGGGGAAGAGCGTGTCGTTGACGAAGTCCACCAAGTCATCGCCCGTCATTGCGGCGTTGTGGTCAAGGGAGCCGTCCTTGCCCTTGGGAGCGGCCCACGTCTCCCAGCGGTAGGGCTTCTCAAGGATGTAGGCGTACCGCTTGCCTTCGAGTTTGGCCTCGTCGGCCCGGTCCTGCTCCAGCCCGTCCAGATACCGCAGGAAAAGGAGCCAGGACGTCTGCTCGGTGTAGTCAAGTTCGGTCGTGCACCCCGCCTCGGTCCACAGGGCGTTGTCGATCGCGTTAAAGGCCTGTTCGAACATATGAAGAGAATATAGGGGAAATCGCTTGGTTGCCGCGTGATGCGGAAGTGGATCGTTGACAGCTTGGTTTCATGGGACTGGCGGTTGGGATCCGCTTGAAAAGTGTCAAGAGCTGAATTCTGGAATCGAGCGATTGCAATAGTTGTCATCTGACAATTACCTTGATATCATCTCGCATGGCCAAACTTGTGCACGCAATCAGGCAAGCAGTTGAGGCCAGCAGCCGCACCCGATATCGGATCGCCAAGGAATCGGGTGTTTCAGCGAGTCAACTCTCACGGCTCGTGCGAGGCGAGCGCGGACTGACGGCAGACACCATCGAGCGATTAGCGGACTATTTGGGACTGAGGATCACAATCGAACCAATAGACAAAAGCATGAAGGGACAGTGACCTATGGCATCCGTCGGCTGGGAAGGTGATCGGGCGCGAATCCTGTTTCGTGATGAGCAAGGAAAGCAGCAGACCATCCGACTGGGGAAGTGTCCGAAGGACTACGCGAGAAGCGCGAAAATGGCGATCGGGCATCTTGTGATCGCCAAGCGTCACAACGGCGTACCCCACCCTGACGCGGTTCGTTGGCTGGGCGGCATCGACGAAGTGCTGTACACCCGTGTGGCAGCGCATGGTTTGTGCCAACCCCGGGCAGAGGCAGAGGTGGTGACACTCGGCACCCTGCTGGATCGGTTTGAGAAGTCCGCATCGGTCAAAGAGGGCACCCGCACGAACTATCGCCAAGCGCTTGCCATGCTGCGGAGTCGCATCGACGAATCCACACCCATCCAATCCATCACTCCCCATATGGCGGATGAGTGGCGGCGTTCGATGAATGAATCAGGGTTGGCATCGGCGACGATCGCCAAGCGCGTGAAGGTGGCCAAGGCGGTATTCACTAAGGCGGTCAAGTGGGGTTTGCTGGAGTCCAGTCCCTTCGCAGACCTGAAAGCGGGTTCACAGTCCAACGCCGATCGGGCGTTCTATGTGCCGCGTGATTCGATTGCGGCGGTGCTGGAAGCGTGTCCCGATGATGAGTGGCGTGCGATTGTCGGGCTGGTACGGTTTGCCGGGCTGCGGTGCCCTTCCGAATTGAAGTTGCTGCGCTGGGGCGATGTGAGTTGGGATAAGCGTCGGCTGGTGGTGCGAAGCCCCAAGACTGCCGGGCATGAAGGGCACGACACTCGGGTGGTGCCGATCGACCCTGAGTTGTACCCCATCCTCCAAAATCTCTTTGACCGGGCAGAGGTGGGCGTGGAAGCAGTGGTGCCGCGTGTCCAGAGTGCCAAGCAGAATCTGCGGACCCAGTTTGAGCGGATCATCGGCAAGGCGGGGTTGAAGCCGTGGCCGCGACTGTTTCACAACCTGCGATCATCCTGCGCGACCGACTGGGTAGAGCGTTTCCCCAATCACATTGTGGCCAAGTGGCTTGGGCACTCCCCCATGATCGCGGCGACCCACTACCTGCAAACCCGTGATGCCCACTTTGACCTTGCGGCGGGGATCGGAAAGGGTGGGGATAGTTGCCAAATCGCAACGGCAGCAAATCCGGCAACACTGGCGCGCACGTCGCGTACCGCCGCGTCACAGAAAAAAATCGGTGCGAATCGCCAAGGCGCAGAAAACCCTACAAATCAGGGCGAATTGGTGGTGTGCGGTATTGGGCATGATGCGGCGGAAAAAGAAAAAACCCACGACGAATCGTGGGCAATGACCCCGGCGGGAATCGAACCCGCACCTCAACCTTGAAAGGGTCGCGTCCTAGCCGCTAGACGACGGGGCCAACGCCGGATGGTAGGACTTCCGTACCCTTTTTTCCCATGCCTAAGAGGACGTCGATGGCCAACGCAGCACCGATCACACCCCTGACGATTCCCGCGAAAGTGGGGACGGTGGTGGTGTACGGCGGCAGTTTCGATCCGCCCCACTTCTTTCACACGCTGGGGCCACTCGCGGCGGTGACGCGGATGTTTGGGCAGGGCGGGTGGCTGGTGTATGTTCCGGCGGCGGCGAGCCCTCACAAGCCCGATGGGCCGCGGGTATCGGATGCGCACCGATTGGCGATGTTGAAACTGTCGCTGGATCTGCCGGGGCCGCGTTCGATCTGGACGGATGAATTGGATCGTGCGGTGTGGGCGCGCGCGCAAGGGGTGAAAGAGTCGCAGCCGAGTTACACGATTGACACGCTGAGGCGATTGCGAGAGATTGTGCCTCGGCGGGTCAAACTGCGCCTCTTGATCGGTTCGGATCAAGCGGCGACGTTTCACACCTGGAAGGAGCCGCGCGAGATCATTGAATTGGCAGAACCATTGATCATGCCGCGAGAGCCGATGGTGATGGTGTCGTCGATTTATTCGGCTCTGGATGCTGAATTCTGGACTCGCGAGGAACGCATTTCGTGGTGTCAGCGGATTGCGCCGATCTTTCCGATGGAGGCCGCATCGACGGATGTGAGACAGTTCATTCCGGGTGCGCCGGGGAAGGCAGCGCAGTGGGAGAAGCGCAAGGGGCTGAAGAACATCATCACGCCGGTGGCGCAGTACATCATCGATCACCACCTGTATGGATTCAGGCCGGGGAAGGCGAAAGCGGCGACGGCGATCGCGGCGATGAGTGGTGATGCACCGGGGCAGATTGAGCGATTGATCACCAGCGCGGAACGTGTGCTGGTGAAGGAGATCGCGAAGAAAGGTGGACCATCGCGCAAGGCAAAGGGCAAGCGGCGGTGAGCAAAACGGTCACGGACCTGGGTTACGAACAGGCCTTCTTGAGAGCATCGGCCTTGTCGGTCTTTTCCCAGGTGAAGAAATCGTACTTCTGCGAAGACTTGTTGCGCTCAACGCGATCGAAGAAGTGATCGGCGTATGCCGAGCGGCCGAAGTGGCCGTGGCGAGCGGTGGCGCTGTAGATGGGGGCGCGAAGTTTGAGGGACTCGATGATGCCCTTGGGGTTGAGAGGGAAGTTGTCGCGGACGGCCTTGGAGATCTTGGCCTCATCGACTTTCTGGGTGCCGAAGCAATCAACGTAGATGCTGGTGGGCTCGGCGACACCGATGGCGTATGAGAGTTGCAATTCGCAGCGCTCGGCGAGACCTGCCGCAACGATGTTCTTGGCGATGTAGCGAGCCATGTATGCCGCGGAGCGATCGACCTTGGTGGGATCTTTGCCACTGAAGGCACCGCCGCCGTGACGACCCATTCCGCCGTAGGAGTCGACGATGATCTTGCGACCCGTCAAGCCCGTATCACCGTGAGGGCCGCCGATTTCGAAGCGGCCGGTGGGATTCACGTGGACGGTGATGCCGGGATTCCACCACTCTTTGAGAACGGGCTTCAAGACGTGTTCGGTGACCTGCTTTTTCAGATCTGCCTGGCGGTCATTCCACGTGGGATCGTGCTGGGTGGAGAGGACGAGGGTCTCGACGCGAACGGGCTTGCCGTCGTCGTATTCAATGGTGACCTGGCTCTTGGCATCGGGGCGGAGACCGGGGATGAGATTCTCGCGGCGGACCTGGGCCTGACGCTCGACGAGGCGGTGGGCGAGTTGAATGGGGAGGGGCATGAGTTCCGGAGTTTCGCGGCAGGCGTAACCGAACATCATGCCCTGATCGCCAGCGCCTTCCTTGTTCACACCCATGGCGATGTCGTTGGATTGCTTGTTGAGGGCGACCATGACGCCGCAGGAATCGGCATCGAAACGCATGTCGCCGCTGGTGTAACCGATTTCGCGGACGACTTCGCGGACGAGATCGGGGATGTTGACGTAGGTGTTGGTGGTGACTTCGCCGGCGACGACGACGAGGCCGGTGCAGCAGAGGGTTTCGCAGGCGACGCGCGACATGGGATCGCCGGCGAGCATGGCGTCGAGAATGGCGTCGGAGATCTGATCGGCCACTTTGTCAGGGTGGCCCATGGAGACGGATTCGGAGGTGAAAAGGCGAGTCGTCATGGCTCAGGATAGCGGGCCTGAGCGTGATTCGTCTCACTCCTTTTTGACGATTCCGGGGCCGGTTTCGATGCGCAGCGAGCCACCGGCATCGTGGAAGGCGAGACTGGCGCGACGCTTGCGCTCCATGGTGAATTTCAACGTTGCGGTTTCGCCGTTGACAAGGACGGTGACTTCCATCTCGGCGGGGGCGGTGCCGGGCTTGGCATCCTGATCGCCCAGCTCGAAGAGGTCTTGGCCTTGGCCGGGAAGAAGATTGGTGGTCTTGGCTTCGACCTTGCCGGATTCGCCTTTGAAAGCGGCTTCAGGGGAGCCATCGACTTTGAAGGTGACCTTGGCTTCGGCTTCGCAAGAGTTGGTGACGCTGATGGTGGTGGATTCGGGTGGGATCACCGCCAGTTCACTGGGTCCGCCATCACCACTGAACACGACATAACCGATGACACACACGGAAACCAGCAGCACGCCGCCAGCGATGATGGCTTGGAGCTTTTTCTTGGGGTCCATCTTTGCCGCGGCGGCTTTGGAGGCCTCGCGGGCCTGTGAACTCGCCGAGGGAGTGCCGATGGTGGTTCTCTTGGAGGATTGTGTTGCCATGCGTTCCTATCGCCCTTTGAATTGGCGTTCTGGGCAAGTGCCATCTGCCCAGAGGATTATTCACCAGGAATTCACCCGGGAAGAGACGTGGGGCGTCGGGAATTCAGAAACCTGAAGGACCGACCGGCCCTTGTGGTGCGGAAAGGCCCGACGCTTCGACAGCTGACACGACGCGAATTTCGTCGATGGTGGTTCGGCGCAGAACGACGCCGGGGGGGAGGCCCTGGGCCTGAGCCACATCGGGCGGGAGGGGCACTTCCTGCACCTGTGCACGAGTCGCCAGGACGGGGGGCATTGGGCTGGCCATCAGGTGAGGTGCCGCGTGGGGTTGCGGCGGGGCGATGGAGCGGGGCGACTGTTGACGCGATTTCTCGGTTGGACCCCAGAGGAGCGCACAGAATTCGCCAACCGATCGCATGGGATGCTTGCGGCTGGATCGGGGCGCGGATGGGTTGGAAGACCCGTTCATGCGTGAACCATCGGTCGGGCGGGAAGTTGATCTCTACAAGAGGTGACGACCTTAGTGGCCGTGGCCATGGCCGCCGGTTTTGCCAGCTTTCACATCGTCGATGGCTTTGGCGATGGTCTCGGGGGTGAGCCACTCATGGAGCTTTTCGCCGACGAGGGCGACGGGGGCGGAATCGCAAGAACCCAAACACTCGACCTCGACGAGGGTGAACTTGCCATCGTCGGTGGTTTCGCCCACTTCGATGCCGAGCTTGTCCTTGCAGACCTGGGTGATGGCCTTGTAATCACAGGCCTCGCAGGCGATGCTGCGGCAGACGCTGATGAGGTTCTCGCCCTTTGGCTTCAGCCAGTATTCCTCATAGAAACTGGCGGTGTCGATGACCTGAGAGGGATCGAGCTTGAGGAACTCGGCGATTTCGAGCATGGCCTGGGCGGGGATCCAGCCGTACTCATGCTGCACCATGTGCAAGGCCGGGAGGAGTGCGGCGTGGGTGGTCTCAAAGCGAGGAAGGAGACGATTGGTGAGGTCGGCTTTCATTGCCGCCGTCAGGTACGGCTCCGAACGCTTCTCCACGACTGTGCCAGCTGAGTTCTTGGTGATCCAGGCCATGGCCGAGTGTAGGGTTGTGAGTCCCGCTTGGCGGCAAAGCCGGACTGGCCCACTTACCCTCCCCTCCTTATGGCCAAGCAAAGCTTCCAAGCCCCGAGCGGCACTCGCGACTTTTATCCGGCGGAGCTGCTCCGCCGCCGCTACGTCGAGAAATTGTGGCGGGATACCTCGATCCGTCACGGGTTTGCCGAGATCGATGGACCGACGTTTGAGCACCTTGACTTGTACACGGTGAAGAGCGGCGAGGGGATCGTTTCGGAACTTTTCAGCTTTACGCGCGAGGGTGGAGAGAAGACGTTTGCCCTGCGGCCGGAGTTCACGCCAACTCTGGCGCGGCTGTATGCGGCCAAGGCCAATGCCTTGCCCAAGCCCACCAAGTGGTTCTGGCAGCAGACCTGCTTCCGCGCTGAACGCCCACAGCGTGGGCGACTGCGCGAGTTTCTGCAGTGGAATTGTGACATTCTGGGTGAGCAATCGCCCCGCGTGGATGCCGATGCCATCGCCGTCGCGGTCGACCTTCTCATCGCGGCAGGTTTCAAGCCCGGCCAAATCTCTGTCAAGATCGGCAGCCGTGCGGTGGCGTGCGAGATTCTCAAATCTCTGGGTGTCGAGGCGACTGATGACGCATTGCAGAAGGCACTTGTCGCATTGGACAAGGCGGCGAAACTCCGCCCTGAGGATTTCGAGCTCGAGTGCGGCAAGGTGGGCTTTTCCGGTTCGGCGTATCGGGAGCGGGCCCGCGCGATTGAAACCGGGTTTGCGACGGGATCGACTGAACCGAGTGGTGTTGATGTGTCGTGCATTGCCGCGCTACGTACCGAACTCGCCGCCCTCGGCATCGCCGATTGGTGCACCCTCGACCTCAACATCGCCCGCGGCCTCGCTTATTACACCGGCATCGTCTTTGAAGTCATCGTCGACGGTGAGCGCGCTGTCGCTGGCGGCGGCCGCTACGACAATCTGATCGAACTCGTCGGCGGCCCCCCCACTCCTGCGATCGGATTTGGCATGGGTGATGTCGTCCTCGCGCTGGTGTTGCAGGACAAAGGTCTGATGCCGAGTGATGACGCGTTGCTGGATGTGCTCTCAGCACCGAGTGCTTCGTATCGCCCCCAGGCCTTTGTCATCGCGGCAAATGATGCGGCGGATGCAGGAGTTCGCCCGCTGGTGGCGCAGTTGCGCAGAGCGGGCCTGCACGCACGATCATCATCCAAGACGACGCGAAATGTGGGGAAACTGCTGCAAGATGCGGCAGCACAGAAATCTCACCGAGCAGTCATCCTGGAAACCGTTGACACGGGCAAAATCAAGGACCTTGCCACGCAGACTGAATCTGCTCTGCTTCCGATCGCTGACATCATCACCGCACTCCGCGGCTGATGTCACTCCGTGACCACCGGCGACTCCCACCCGTCATACCCGCCGCCGTGTTGCTCGGCGATGGCGGTGATCGCCTGCCGCGCTTCCACCACACTCTCAGGATTCAGGTTGTGGGTTGCGTTCACTTCAACCGTGACCAATTCCGAATCCTCTTCACTTTCCAATGGAGTGGGAGCAAAGCCGGCCGCCTTGAATGCCGCCACGGT
>CAYTYD010000146.1:0-7847 GCA_964441555.1 uncultured Phycisphaeraceae bacterium
CGTTACTTCTATGACTGCGGCGGAGACGCGATGATCACCTTGCGGGCTTGGTCGGAGACCACCGCACCGCCAGCTTTTTCAATAGTCACCGCGAATGCCGCCGGGCGGCCCACTTTGACTCGGGCGTAATAGGGCACAATCACCTGACCGGCACCCGCAGCCGTAAAAGTTCCGCCATCCACCGGGTTCTCGCCCGGTCGATCGGCATCAATGATCCACAATTGGAACACCTCTTTAGTTTCGTCGATTCTGGGGAGTCCAGCAAAGGTCATGAAACCGCTCTGTTCGGCCGTGTCCCACACCACGTCGCCGGTAGTTCCAATCGCAGATTGGTTCGGTTTGCTACCCCACACTGACCACGTCCAACGCACAACACCGGCCTCAGTACCTGCTTTCGCAGCTAACGCATCCCGTTTTGCAGCTGGCGATTGAGACACAGAGTAGTAGAAAATCGCCATGCCGAGCAGGATGCACGCAGCGGCAGCGAGCGAAGAAAGAGATCGCACATAAGGCAGCAACCTAGGTGGCACCCAGCCATGCAAGCCGGATGTTGGTGCCGATACGGCTGTGCCTTCCGTGATTCGCAGCGAGTCTCGTGGAATCTCCGTCCCGTTCACCGTCCGGGCGCGAGATTCGGAAATGTGCTGAGTGGCGAGCTGTTCCAGTTTGGCTCGCAGGGATGGCGGCAGGGCTAGAGCTCCATCGGATTCCATGAATGCGATGGACAACTTTGCCGCCGCGACTTCCAGCGACGGATCAGCGAATTCGAAGTTGTCATCCAGATCGTTCATGGCCACGTGTAGCTGTTACTGCAAATCTCCAGATGTCATGGCGTGATTTTTGTGAACTCACGCACGGTGTGCCGCAAAGTCGTCCTATCTGCCATCCGCTGTTTCGGCCTGCAATAGATCGCGGATTCGCATGAGGCCGCGTCTTGCATGAGTCTTGACGGTACCGAGGGGTAACCCTGTCACTGCCGCGATGCGTTCGTGAGAAAGTCCCCGGTAGACCGAGAGTCTTAGAACACGCTGCTGTTCGGGGCTCAATTGGTTCAGTGCCGCTGCGGCTTTCGCAACGTCTTCGCGAAGTTCGAGCGTGGGAGCGGTGACGGGTTCCCGCTCTGCCGGGTCGTCGGGGAGGGCGCTGGATGCGGGGCTTCTCTCGATGCGACGTCGCCGGTCGATCAGTCGTCTGCGTGCGATCATGGCCACAAATGCAGTTTCCGAAGCCACAGACGGGTCATACCGACCCGCGTGCTTCCACAGCTCGACAAAGATCTCTTGGACGGCATCCTCGGCCTCGTTCGGCACCATGCGGCGGGCAAGCGACCACACCAGGCCGCCGAAGCGATCAATGCAGTCACGCACAGCCCTCTCGTCGCCTTTGGCGACCTGCTGCAGCAGCGATGGTGCGGTCTCGGACAGTCGAAGCCCTTTCGAGTAAGACACCATCGTACACGATGTACCCCTCCTGAAAAGTGACCGGGCCGCCCGATGACGGACGGCCTGGAGTGAACGCGATGAGAGGGGGAATCCCCGGGGACGGATCAGCAACCATTGCTGAAGGCGGCGACAAAGTCGAGGTAGTCAAAGAAGTCGACAACGGTGTCGGCGTTGAAGTCGGCCTCAGGGGCGTTGGAGGAGAACGCCGCGACAAAGTCGAGGTAGTCGAAGAAATCCACAACGGTGTCGGCGTTGAAATCGGCAACGCAGAGGTTGATCAGGCCGGAATCCATGAGGGCCGGCTCGCTCTTTCCAGTCAATGCCCACTGGTCGTAGGCGACTTGCCCTGCGGTGTTGGTGGTGTTCATGTCGCGCAGGAACTCGATGTACTCCTTGCTGGTGGTCTGGTAGTACACCTTGACCTGAGCTTTGACCGCGCCCGAGGGGAGAGCATAACTGGTGTCATCCCAGTTCTGGCCATCGGCGTAGGTCGCACCGACGGGGGATGCGTTGATCGCTGCGAAGGCGGCGTTAGTGAAGCCGCGAGGGGGGATTCGGTTGTCTTTGTACACCTTGTTGTTCAAAGCGTGGTGGAAGGATTCACCGACGGGCTTGCCCGTCTGGCCGGCCATGTAGGCATCTAGACCATGGTGAGACTCGTACACCTTGGTGTCACCGGTGTTGAGGTGGGCGGTATTGATGTCGTACGCGCCACGCTCGGCCACGATTTGATCCTGAGCATCCAGGAACTGGACATTGATCCACATGCGGCGGCCTTCGTGATAGCCGCCGGGCAGCTTGTGTCCCGTTTGGTTGGTGATGCGGACATTCAACATGCCATTCTGCACCGACAAGGTCATGTCACCGGCCTTCTGCAGCATGTCTTTGGCACGATTGATGGAATCCGTAACGGATTGGGCAGTCAGATAGGTTGTCTCATCGGGATACAGGTTGCGGACAGCGCGAAGCACCCAGGTGTTTCCGCCATTGAAGAAGTGCTGGGGAAGGTGGTCGCGTTCGTCGGCGAGGATCGGGTTAGCCGCGTAGCCCGTCGTGGTGGGCATGTGGCAATCCTGGCACGTGGAGACCAGCGGATTGTCGCCGCCGAAGCGGCCTTGCATATCGATCGGACCCTGGGCAAACTCGCTGTTCTTCCATTCGCTGTAGGTGCGGTCGAGGGGGTACATGTCTTGGCGATCGCCGGTCGGGTGTGCATAGCCGATCGGGTTCAGGATGTAATCGCCGTTGGGCTGCTTGCTGAAAATCGGGTTGGAAACGTCGTGGCACGTGCCGCAGTGCTCGGCCTTGGTGTGGAAGGGAGAATAACGCCACTCATGGAAAGTGAAACCGGGGTCCAGAACCAAGGGGCCACGCCGGCGGTCTAGGCGATCGAGCACGATGCTGGCATTTCCCGGCTCGGTGGGCGGGAAAGTCAACTGGCTCAATGTGTCCATGTCGTCCGGTGGGCTCTGGCCTGGGGTGTAGACCGGGTCAACCATGCGGTGGCACACGATGCAGGCGACGCCGTCGAAGTCGTTGCCTTCGAGGAGTGATCCATCCGGTGGCTCGCTGCGGCCGCTAAGCCAACCGACAGGCACGTGACAGCGCAGACAGAAGTCGCCGGCAAAATCCGCATCCTGATTTGCAACGGCCAGGGCCGCCCAGAAGACGGGGTCGCGGGAGGCCTGTCCCATCATGCTTGCCGACCAAGACTCGTGAGGAGCGGCTGGTTCCGGATAACCTCCGTGGCAGAACCAGCAGAGCTGAGCATCAACCAGAATTTCATCGAACTCGTTGGGTGCGGTGCCTTTGCCGAAAAAATCAACCAGTGTGGTGGGCACGCCTGCGGTCGCGATGGCGATCGCCAACGCGCCGCTGCCGATCGCGGCAGTCCAGGCAATTTCCGGTTTGGCAAAGGCGCGGGCCATTCGAATCAACTTATTCACGCTCTCGCTCCTGACGATTCGGAAGGGGACCAATCCCTTAGTCCGAGAATGTTCGATTGAACGGGGGCGCACCGATCGCGCCCTGAAGACAAGTGGTATTCGGGAAGTTGGGGGTACAGGGTTCGAGGATTCCACCCGACCCGAAAGATTTTCTTTGACGACCGCGTCCGACGTTGGTTATTGGTGAAGCAGGTGGCGGCGGATCAGCACTTCGGCCACCAGCATGGCGAAAAGCACCGGCATGTGGATGATGGAACCGAAGAAAACCCTGCGAGCGTGAGGGCGATCAGGCGTGGCGGCAAACTTCCACACCAATGAAAAGAACCAGATTCCTGAGACGATTGCGACGATCGCGTATGGCCAAGAGACAAGCGGATAGAGGGCAACCAGCGGTAGCAGCGAGGCGACCACGAGCAGCATGGTCCACAGCGTGGCGGAGTTGGCGGTGGCGCGACCATCTTGATCGCGCACACTGAGGGTCTGATATCCACCCGCGGCGTAATCGTGGCGATACATCCACCCAATGGCGAGGAAGTGCGGAATCTGCCACGCGAACATGATGGCGAACAGTGCCCAGCCGCCGAATTGCGTGAGCGACGAGAATCCGGAATGTGGCTGCGTCGCCGCCCAGCCAATCAGCGGTGGGAGGGCACCCGGAATGCCTCCGACATGCGTGGCCCAGGGTGTGCGCGTTTTCATCGGCGTGTACGCCAGAACGTACACCAAGGTGCAGAGCAGGGCGATGACCGCTGATGCAGGGCCTGTGACCAGATAGAGCAGCGCGCCGCCAAGCAGTGTGAGCACCCAGCCCAAGATCGCCACAGAGCGTGCGGTGAGCCGCCCAGAAGGAATGGGCCGATCGGCCGTGCGCGGCATGAGGGCATCGCGCGAGCGCTCAGCCCATTGATTGAGGGCGTTGGCACCTGCGGCGCAGCAATAGGTGCCCAGAGCGCACGCGCTGCCGAGGAGCAGGGTTTGCAACCAGAGGGGGCGAGTGCCGGGATTCTCAACGACGGGTCCGATGGCAAAGCCGGTCAGGGCGGTGATCGTGACGAGTCGCGTGATGCCGGGCTTGGTGGCTTCCCACAAGCTTGCCGCGACGCCGGTGGTGCAGGTTCGATCGGCCTGGGCTGCTGAAGGTGTCTGGCGGTCTGGTGCGAGAACCTCGACTGGCGCACCAGACGACATTGGCGCAGCGGTCAGCACGTTTCGTCGGGAAGGGGGGAGGAGTGAAGGGGAATCGGACACTGATCTAAGGGTAGGTCGGAACATGATCCAGCGATTGGAAACGCTGCGGCTCAGGCGGCTTTTCGAGGTAGATCGTGCAGAAAGGGAACCAGTTCTGCGGGGAGTGTTTTCAAGCCGCGACGCGACGCCTTGGAAACGGCATAGTGCAGCGAACGGTGCATGCGGCGACGGACGCTGTCAGTGATGTTCAAACCGTGCTCTTCCATGGCCGCAATGGCGAACGCCCACGCGTGATATTCCTCGAGACAGCGGGGTTTGTAGACGTGAAAGCCGATGGCGTGGTGGCCAATTTCGTGTAGAAAGATCGCCATCGACATCGGGCCCTTTGGATAAGGCGATTCGATGAGACGCTTGATGGTCCCATCCCGATAGAGGAGTTCGTAGGCAACGCCGCTGGAGCTCTTACGCCATTTGCGGACCTTGACGTTGTATCGGGCGAGCATGAGCCGCACAACGTGGTCGTAATGCTCTTGCGCTGATGGATGAGCGGGAAGAGTCGGGACTGCGACCGTGGGAACGACGCGAATGGGTCGCGCGGCGATCGGTTTCTTTCGTCGCTGCTGAGAAGGTTGGATGTCAGGCGCGGGAGAGACCTTCGAACGTGTGGAGGTTGTCGGGCGGAGTGTTGGTGTGGCGGGGAGAGAAGGGCCTGGCCGCGAAGTTGGCGGTGGGGCCGATAGCGTGGCGGGAGTAACGACCCTTTCCACCAGATCCCACAAGGTTTGAAAGAGCCCTTCTTTCATGATGAGGTGAATCGAGTTACGAATTCGAAAGCGGCGTTGAAGTCACGAGCAGGCCAGGGGCGAGAGTCCGGCCGTTGGCGAACGCGGCCCACGACATGGGTTTCTTGCCGGCAGGTTGAACCTCAACGAGTTCCAAGGACGTAGCGTTGCCGCAGGCGATGCGTCCCATGGTGACATCGAGAAGCATGCCGGGCGCGGATGATGCTCTCGACTCGCACTCGCGTACGCGAAGAACTTTCAACTCTTGGCTGCCGATGGAGATCTTCACACCTGGCCACGGGGTGAGCCCGTGCACCCAGTTGCGGCATTCCATGGCTGTCTTGGAGAAATCAATCCACCCATCGGCTCGGGAGAGTTTGCGAGCTTTGGTGACTCGTGATTTATCCTGCTGTAGCGGATGCAGGGTTCCCGCCGAGAATTGAGAAAGAACGTCGGCCACAAGTGCCGGGCCGTCCGCACTCAAGAGATCGTGCAATTCCCCCGCGGTGAGGTTGGCGGGAACAGGACGTGAAGATGTGCCCAAGACCAGGCCGGCATCCATGCGATCGGCGAGTGTGATGACGGAGTTTCCAGCTACACCATCTCCGGCGAGAATCGCCCAGTTTACGGGCGCGGCTCCCCGCCAACGGGGCAAGATCGACCCGTGAAGATTGATCGCGAATTGATCTGCGAGGAGGGGCTGAGAGAGTTTTTGGCCAAAGGCGATGATGACCCAGGCGTTTGCGGGCGTGCCGCGAATCTGCTGCAGCGTTGCTGCCTCGTTGACGTTCGCTGGCTTCAAAAGGGGAACGTGCGGAGCGTTTGCCTCGGCCCAATCGGCGATCGGAGTGGGGGTGAGCTTGCCTCCTCGACCTGCGGGGCGATCTGGCTGCGTGACAATGGCGCGGAGTCTGTGTGTGTTGTGAAGGTGCGCCAGCGTGGGAACGCCGAAGGCACCAGCGCCGAAGAAGACCAAGTCGAGTTTGTGTGGTGTGGTGTGCATCCGTGCACTTGGGGATCAGCGGAGTCCAGCATCCTTTTCCAGATCGCGAATGGCGCGGCGGTTTTTTAGCCGAGAAATCTGAGTCATTTTGTCGAGGATCAGGATGCCGTCGAGGTGATCATTCTCGTGTTGCCAGCAGCGTGCCAGAAGTCCACCAGCGCGCTGGGTGAACTCTTTGCCGTTTTCGTCCATGGCCTTGATGGTGATCATGGGTGGGCGGTGGACAGTGCCCTGAATGTCGGGGAGTGACAAACACCCCTCTTCATAGGACTCCAGTTCGCCCCCCGCATCCGACAGGACGGGATTGATGTACACCTTTGGGCCATCGGTGGCAATAGGCAGGCCCTCATAGGCCGTGGGGTCAAAGGAGGTGTCGTCCGGCGAGGGGCTGGGGATGTTGACCACAAAGAGCCGCCAAGGGAGCCCAACCTGGGGTGCCGCCAGGCCAATGCCCTCGGCCTTGGCCATCAGTTTGAGCATGGATTGGGCGATTTCCCGGACCTCTGGCGATGGTTCGATGGGGTCGGCCTTGCGGCGAAGGATCTCGGCCGGATAGGTGGTTATGCGAAGTTGTGCAACGTCGACTCGGCTCACGCGTTGATCGTATCGCAGGTGATTGCCGGGCGGGTCGAAGCGACGGCGATGGCCTCAGAGGGCTCGAAATCAGGGGATCGCAAACCGCGCTGGTGTAACGTAGAATCTCACCGGCCCGACGTACGGCCGAAATTGGGTTGGCAGAGGGCTTGATCGGAAGGCCCTCTCGCTTTGTGGAAGGATGAAGACCTTGGCCCTGTTCCCCTGGAAGAAAGCTGATCAGACCGCAGAGAGCACCGAAGCTGAACCGGCGTGGCAACCCCAGCCGGACAAGGCCGCGACGTTCTTTGACAAGGCACGAACCGTCCACGAGACGACCAATTTTGAGTATGCGATTCAGTTGTGGCTGGGCGGGCTGCGATTTGAGCCGACCAACATGCCTGCGATTCAGGGCTTGGCCCGTTCGATGGCGAATTTCCTGAGCGATCCTAAGAACAAGAAGGGACTTTCGAAGGAAACCTTGGCAGCGATCAATGGCAAGGCCGAGGTTGATCGCTTTCTGACCGCACTGGTCGAGTGGATGCTGCGGCCGGATGGAGATGCGATTCTGCCCACGCGCGCGGCGGAACTGGCGGCGAAGCTGGGCTTCATCGAGCCGACCAAGTGGATCGCGGAGCGCGCATTCGCGGCAAATCAGAAGGACAAGCGACCGCGCAAGGAAATCTACCTGAAGCTCAGCGATGCATTCGCGGCTGTGGGGTCGTTTGATGTTTCGATTCGTTGCGCTGAAGCGGCACTCAGAGCAGATCCATCGGACGCGGACTTGGCGGTGAAGATCCGCAATTTGTCCGCTCAGTCTGCGATGAATAAGGGCGGCTTCAACCAAACCGGGCAGGCGGGTGGTTTCCGCGCCAACATCAGAGACGCGGAGAAGCAGAAGCAATTGGAAGAA
>CAYTYD010000147.1:0-7767 GCA_964441555.1 uncultured Phycisphaeraceae bacterium
TGCTCGATTCGACGCAGATCAAGACTCTCGAATCCGGCCTCAAGCACGCCCCTGGCAAGTGCATTATCAACTCCGCCAACTTTGAAGACGGTGACCACAAATTCGATGAGATCTGCCGCCTGGCTCGCATCTACGGCGCGGGTCTCGTCATCGGCAGCATCGATGAAGATAAAGAAGCCAGCATGGCCCGCACGTCGGAGCGCAAGCTCTCCATCGCCCGCCGCGGCTATGAGCGTGCGACCCGCATCCACGGCCTCAACCCCGCCGACCTGCTCTTCGATCCCCTGGTCCTGCCAATCTCTACCGGACTCGAATCGGACCGCCGCTCCGCCCTGGAGACCATCGAGGGCGTGCGACTCATCGCAGAGCATTTGCCGGATTCGCAGACCACCGTCGGCCTCTCCAACGTCTCCTTCGGCCTCAAGCCCGCCGCCCGCATCGTCCTCAACTCGGTTTTCCTGCACGAACTTCAGCACGCCGGGCTGACCAGCGCCATCATCCACTTCAGCAAGATCCTCCCCCGCAACAAGATCTCCGATGAGCAGTGGAATGCCGCTCTTGATCTGATCTACGACCGCAGGCGCGAAGGATTCGACCCCCTCAACTCCTTCATCGAACTCTTCAAAGATACCGAAACATCCACAGCCCGCAAAGAGACTCGCGCCCTTACGTTGGAAGAACGACTCCGCACCCACATCATCGATGGCGAAAAGGAAGGCCTCTCCGCAACGATCACCGAAGCTCTCGCCAAGTACCCGCCGCTGGCCATCATCAACGACCATCTCCTCGACGGCATGAAGACCGTCGGTGATCTCTTCGGCTCCGGCCGCATGCAATTGCCCTTCGTGCTGCAAAGTGCGGAGGTCATGAAAATGGCCGTGGCTCAGCTCGAACCGCACATGGACAAGGTCTCGGGCTCCAGCAAAGGCAGCATCGTTCTCGCCACCGTCAAGGGCGATGTGCACGACATCGGCAAAAACCTTGTCGACATCATCCTCTCCAACAACGGCTTCACGGTTCACAACATCGGCATCAAGAAAACCCTCCCCGAGATCCTCAAGGCCTGGCAGGAAACCAAGGCCGATGCCATCGGCCTCTCCGGCCTTCTGGTCAAGAGCGTCAACGTGATGGAAGAGAACCTCAAGGAACTCAACCAACTCGGCATCACTGTTCCCGTACTCCTCGGCGGCGCGGCTCTCACTCGCCACTACTGCGAAAGCCACTTGCGCTCCACTTACAAAGGTCGCGTTCACTACGGCCGCGACGCCTTCGATGGTCTCCGCACCATGGACATGATCGTCACCGGCCGCGAATCAGAACTCGAGACCGAAATCGACGAGCGCCAAGCCAAGCGCAGCGCCGCCGAAGACACCATCAACCAGAGCCGCATCGCCCGTCTCGCGGCAGCCAATGCAACGGAAAGCGGTACAGCCTCTGGTTCCGCCAGCCGCTCCGGCTCTCGCATTCGCAGCGAGGTCGCCATCGATGCCCCGATTCCCAAGGCCCCCTTCATCGGCAGCCGCGTCGTCACCGATCTCGACCTCACACATATCTACCCCTTCATCAACCCCATCGCCCTTTTCCGCGGCCAGTGGCAGGTCAAGAAGGGTGCCATGAACGAGGCCGAATATGACGCCCTTCTCGAAGACAAGATCATCCCCATCTTCGAATCGCTCAAAGCCAAGTGCCTTGCCGAACGCATCCTGCAACCCGCCGTGGTCTACGGCTACTTCCTCTGCAACAGCGATGGTGATGACCTCATCATCTGGAATGACACGGATCAGAGCAAGCGCCCCAAGAGCGAACGCCTGCGATTCACGTTCCCTCGCCAGGCCGACAAACGCCGCCTCTGCATCTCTGACTACTTCCGCCCCGCCGAATCGGGGGTGCCCGATGTGCTGGGTCTGCACTGCGTCACCATGGGCCGCCGCGCCAGCGAGGAGGCCCAGAAACTCTTCAAGGCCAACGACTACACCAACTATCTCTACCTCCACGGTCTTGGCGTGGAAACCGCCGAAGCCCTCGCCGAGTTCTGGCACAAGCGCATGAGACAGGAACTCGGCATCGCCGGCGAAGACTCACCCCGCATCAAGGAACTCTTCACCCAGCACTATCAGGGCAGCCGCTATTCCTTCGGTTACCCCGCCTGCCCCAATATGGCCGACCAGGACAAGCTCTTCGCGCTCCTGGACCCCTCCCGCATCGGCTGCGAACTCACCGAAAATCACCAGATCGATCCCGAGCAGTCCACCAGTGCCATTATCGTGCATCACCGCGAGGCCAAGTACTTCAACGCGTGATGAGCGACGTCCAGCTCACCAATCACCCAATACAAAACCCCGCGATCGTTCGCGGCATTTGATCCGCATAGGCAGAGCCGGTCTCACCCGATGTTGCATCGAGTGGAGCAGGGCAAGTCACGAGATTCCGCGTCGCCAAGCACGCAATTCGACGCCACACCTTCATAACTGCCAAACCGATTACACTCAGAACATGAGCGAATTCCCTACTGCAGGACCAACCGTCAATGGATCGGATGGCCCTGATGGCGTGCCCCGCGGCAGCATGGACAGTCCCGGCGACTCCATCGGCCACTTCAAACTCATTGAAATCCTGGGGGAAGGGGGCTTCGGTACGGTCTGGCTCGCTGAGCGGCGCGAGCCCATGGTCCAGCGCGTCGCCCTCAAGATCATCAAGCCCGGCATGGACTCGCGTGCTGTCATCGCGCGATTTGAACAAGAACGCCAGGCCCTTGCAGTGATGGATCATCCCAACGTGGCCAAAGTTCTTGATGGTGGCGTCACCCCCACGGGCCGTCCCTATTTCGTCATGGAATACGTCAAGGGTGAACCCATCACGACCTTCGCCGACCGTCACCGATTCCCTATCCGGCAGCGCCTGGAACTTTTCATACCAGTATGCGAAGCCGTTCAGCACGCTCACCACAAAGGCCTGATTCACCGCGATATCAAACCCAGCAACGTTCTCGTCGCCGAGATCGAGGGTAAGCCGGTGCCAAAGGTCATCGACTTCGGCGTCGCCAAAGCAATCTCGGATGCGGGGTGGATGAAGACAGCCCACACCCAATCCGGCATGGTCATAGGCACCCCCGAGTACATGTCCCCCGAACAAGTCGCCGGCGAGCTCGATGTGGATACGCGCGCCGATGTGTACTCGCTCGGTGTCATGCTGTACGAGCTTCTCACCGGTGAGTTACCCTTTGACTCCGGGTCTCTGCGCAAGGCGGCGCTGGTGGAGATCGCACGGATCATCAAGGAAGTCACGCCCCCCAAGCCCAGCACTAAGCTTGCCCAACTCGTCGGTGATCGCACCACCACTATCGCTCAAGCCCGTTCGACCTCGAGTGCTCGCATAGCCAGTGAACTCCGTCGGGTGCTCGACTGGATCCCATTGATGGCGTTGCGTAAAGAGCGTGAACGACGCTACCCCAGTCCGCAGGCCCTCGCCGACGATGTTCATCGCTACCTCGAAGGCAGACCTCTCATCGCCGCACCGGATTCCAGAGCGTACCTCGCTCGCAAGTTCGTTCGTAGGAACAAGGTTCAGGTGACGGCAACCTCGGCTGTGTTCCTCGCACTCACCGCCGGACTGGCATTGGCACTCTGGCAACGCAGCGAGGCCATCACCGCTCGCAATGCCGAGAGTAAGCAGCGAGCCCGCGCCGATGAACGTGCCGACGCGGCAACCAAGGCCGAGGCCTCAGCGACCGCCGCCCGTGATGCCGAGAAGGAACGCGCCGACCAACTGAAGAAAGTCTCCGACTTCCAAGCCAGAATGCTCGGACAGATCGACATCACCAAGACAGGTGTAGATCTGATGACAGACGTGCGCAAGCGGTTTGTGTCCGCCCTGGAGCAAGCTGGTGTACCCGAGCCCGATCGCGCAGCGCAGGTGCAGAACTTCGGCACCCTGCTGAATCGCGTCAACGCGACCGATGCCGCCGCTGCGATGATCGACCGCACGATCCTGCAACCCGCGATCAGGACCATCGACGAGCAATTCAAGGACGATCCGAAAACAGACGCGAGTCTGCGTCAAGCCCTGGCAAATCTATACCGCACCATCGGTCTGTACGACGCGGCGATCCCCCTCCAAAACTCCGCGCTCGCCACCCGCCGCCGCGTGTTGGGAGAGGAACACCCAGAAACACTCTTTTCCATGAATGATCTGGGAGAGTTGCTCTACCAGCAGAGCAAGCTCGTCGACGCCGAGCCGAACTTCCGCGAGGCCCTGGAAAAGCGTCGCCGAGTGCGGGGAGAGGAGCATCCCGAAACGCTGCTCTCCATCAGCAACTTGGGCCTCCTGCTACAGAGTCAGGGCAAGCTGACCGAAGCCGAGCCATACGTTCGAGATGCCCTTCAGAAGCGCCGCCGTTTGCTGGGGGAGGAACACCCCGAAACGCTCGTCTCCATCAACAACATGGGCGTGCTGCTTGAGTCGCAGAGCAAGCTTACTGAAGCGGAGCCGTTTTACCGGGAGGCGATTGAGAAGCGTCGTCGCCTGCTGCCAGATCATCCGCACACGCTCTACTCCCTGAACAACCTGGGCAATCTGCTGAGGGCTCAGGGGAAGCTGGCAGAGGCCGAGCCGTACTGGCGCGAGGCCTTGGAAAAGTCCCGCCGCGTGATGGGGGAGGAGCACCCGGACACGCTTCGCTCCATCAACAACATGGGCTTCCTTCTTCAGGCCCAGGGCAAGCTGCCTGAGGCCGAACCGTACCTTCGGGAGGCCCTGGAGAAGCGTCGCCGCGTGCTGGGAGACGAGCATCCGAACACGCTCAACTCCATCAACCACATGGGCTCCCTGCTCTTTAAACAAGGCAAATTCGCCGAGGCCGAGCCGTACTACCGCGAAGCGGTGGAGAGATCCCGCCGCGTGCATGGGGAGGAGAATCCGGACACGCTCGTGTCCATCATCAACTTGGGTGCCCTGCTCCGGGCCCAGAGCAAACTCGATCAGGCCGAGCCAGTCCTCCGCGAAGCGCTGGAAAAATTCCGCCGCGTGCTGGGCGAAGAGCATCCGAACACACTTGTATCCATCATCCACATCGGCTCCGTTCTCGTGGCCCAGAACAAACCCCGAGACGCCATCGACTTGCTCGTTCCCGCCGAACCCGCTGTCCGCAAGACCTTCACGAGCAATAACACGACCCAGCTTGCCAGCTTTCTCACCGCCCTCGGCCGAGCTCGCGCAAACCTCAGTGATGACCCGGATCGCTTCAAACTCGCCGAAGCAAATCTCCTCGAAGCCCACGCAATCTACCTCGCCGCCAAGGGCCGCGGCCCAACCCACAAGGACACGCTCGACTGCGTGCAGGCCCTCGTTGATCTCCACACCGCGTGGAACACTGCTGAGCCAAGCAAGGGTTACGGCGCCAAGGCAGCAGAGTGGAAAGCCAAGCTGTCGCCGCCAAAGTCCCCGCAGGATTTGTCGGATCAGAAGTGACCATCGCTTGCCGCACGTCGTACCCATACTCCGTGCGCATCCCAGCTGCTCGCGAAACGCTTGGGTTCGCCAGCAACGACGTCCGCACCAGCCAACAGTCCGAGCCTACCGCCCCGTTCCCCATGCACAACGGCTGCTCCGGAATTGCTCATTCCAAAACCATCACGATCCGCACATCACCGACGCGAATTGCCCCGCGCCTTCGCCTCAAACCAACTGCAACTTGCACATCACAGGAGGCGATCCCCTTGCACCTATTCCCCAAAATGAAAAGCCCCGCGATCTCTCGCGGGGTTTCATCCGAATCGGCAGAGCCGGACTTGAACACTCGTCGATTCCTACGGGAAACACGCGATTTTCAGTTTCGCGCGGCAGCAAAACCGGCAACATCAGCGAAACTCATAGCGAACTGAGCCCAACCCCACCTCTTTTGGCTCGGCCCATCGATCCCGAGTTGGCGATGGTGGTCGAAGCGTGGCCAACCCTGCCCCCTGCGATCTGGGCAGGCATTGTGGCGATGGTGAAGGCAGCCAAGCTTGCTGCCCCACGCAGGTCACTTTCAGATTGCCGAGTTGGCATCTCGGATCAGTGATGCCAGTAGCCATGAAACCCATCACACTCACCCATACCACGCTTTGCACAATCAACGGAGAACACACATGCCCAGGAACTCATCGAAACGATCAAAGTCTGCCTCCAAACCATCGCTCGCGCTGCCATCCGCCCATGAAGCCGAAGATGCTCAGATCTTGCTGCATAAGCATTGCAAGGCCCTGCCCAGCATCATTTACGGTCGAGCTCTGGCTCCACGTTTCGGCGAACAAGCAGCGCAGGACGCAATGGCTTATGCCCAGGATGCGATCACCCGCATGGTTCCCCGCGATGCGGCGGAGGAAATGCTGATCGCCCAAATGCTCTTTGCCCATTCCCGAGCGATGCGATTGACCGAATTGGCAAACAAAGAAAGTGACTTAGAAAAGATACGAATCTTGAATGAATACGCCGATCGCGCCAGCAATACCTACCGCCGGCTGATGCTGTCGCTTACCCAATACCGATGCCCACTCCGAGCAGGCGACTCATTCACGGTGGTCAAACGGGCAAACATCGCCGGTCAACAGGTGATACAGAACCATGAACAATCAACAAAAATCGCGACGAACGAACAAGGATGTCAACTTGACCGCAGCAACGCCCCTGGCACCACCGCATCCCCGGCGCACCTACCGGCTGACACCAGCAGGATTGGATGCCCTGCGTTTGTCGGCCCAGAGAGTTCAACCTTGGAAACGCTCCACCGGACCGCTGACAACCCAAGGCAAGGCCCGATCAAGCCTGAACGCGACAAAGCACGCCGAACGATCCGCTGAAACCATGACCCGGCGGCGTGAACTGGCTGACGTGCTTGCGCTGTTGTGGGGCTAGACAACCAGACAACTGCTGAGTGTGGATGGAAGCCTGAGCCGTGTGAAGATTTGATGAGCAGCCTTGTGGGGGCAGACGATCCGTACTGTGTGTGGGGCCCGACAGTGCGCACGCGTGCAATGTCCTGTGCATGTGAATCCGACAGCCAATTCCGTCCGAAGGTGCTCAATATGTCATCGACAAATCCGGGCGAGCGTGTCAAGACCCTGAGGGATCTCCGAAGCACGGGCTGGCGGTCGAGGAGCGTTAAGTCCGAGATGCGGGAAAATATGACTGCTCTTCTTCGGTCTTTGGGGGCTGCGCCGAAGGATCAAGGGTTGTTTCCCGGCATCGTGGGTTATGACGCGACGGTCATCCCCGAAATCGTGAACGCCGTCCTCGCCGGACACGACATGCTCTTTCTCGGCGAGAAGGGCCAAGGCAAGAGTCGCCTGATGCGTCATCTTGTGCGGTTTCTCGATCCGTACCTGCCCTATCTTGACATCCCGAACGAAAACGGCGGGTGCCCGGTCCACGAAGATCCCGAGCGACCGATCACCAAAGTGGGGCGCGAGTTTCTGGCCCGCCACGGTGAAGATTCTCCCATCGCCTGGTGGCCCCGCGAAGAGCGATACGCTGAACGACTCGCGCCGGGAACCAAGTTTGCCGACGTGATCGGCGAGATCGACCCCGCCAAGCTCGCGCGCGGTGTATCGCTCGGCGCGGAAGAGTCGCTTTTCTTCGGCCGCAAACCGCGCATGCACCGCGGCAACTTCGCCATGAACGAGCGTCCGGACCTCGACGGTTCCGTTCAGGTCGGGGTGGTAAACATCCTCGAAGTACGCGACGTGCAGATACGCGGCCGCATCGCGTTGGCCCCGCCGCGCCTGGTGGAAC
>CAYTYD010000148.1:0-7766 GCA_964441555.1 uncultured Phycisphaeraceae bacterium
CACCTCTGCCGTCGTGGGAATCGTCTTTGGTTTCTATCCCGCGTGGAAGGCCTCGCGGCTCGACCCCATCGAAGCCCTCCGTTATGAATAACTCCACACACTCTTGTCTCGCTGCCTTTCGTGCCACTGTCCTGGCTTTGCAGGGCAGTGCTGCTTTCGCTTTGTCTTCATTTGGCAATTTGGCAATTTGCAAATTTGGCAGTTTGCAGTGCAGCCCCATGCCTGCTCCACTCATCATCTCCTGTCGCTCACTCACCTTGACACTTCTCACGATCACTGCGCTCACCCTCTCCGGCTGCACGGTCGGTCCCACTTTCCAGCCCCCGCAAACTTCCGCCCCCGCCGGCTGGAACGAACGCGGCAGCGGTGCTCCCTCCGGCACCCTCGCCTCCCCGCTCGTCGATGGCCCCGCCGATGTCTCTCGCTGGTGGCGCAATCTCAGCGACCCCGCGCTCGCCGATCTCATCACCCGCGCCTACTCCCAGAATCTCGACATCGTGCAGGCCCAGGCCCGCGTCCGTCAAGCCCGCGCCAGTCGCGTCATCGCCGCCGCCGGCGGCCAACCCTCCCTCGATCTTTCCGCCCGCGCCACCCGCCAGCGCTCTAATTCCCGCACCGGTGGCGTCACCAGCAACAACTTCCAGGTCGGCGCCGATGCCTCATGGGAAATCGACGTCTTCGGCGGCATCGCTCGCAGCGTCGAGGCCGCCGATGCCGAGGTCCGTGGCAGTATCTCCGATCTCAACGCTGTCCTCGTCTCCCTCTCCGGTGAGGTTGGCACCACCTACACCGATCTCCGCGGCTCGCAATCCCAGCTCGAGATCACCAACCGCAACCTCGCCCTCCAGCTCGACACCCTCGCTCTCACTCGCGAACGCGCCGATGCCGGTTTTGTCAGTCAGCTCGATGTTGCCAACGCCGAAGCCCAGGTCGCTTCGACTCAGGCCCAGATTCCCACCATCCAGGCCTCCATCAATTCCTCCATCTACACCCTCTCCATCCTGGTCGGGGCCGAACCCGCCGAGCTCTACAGCCAACTCGTCACCACCGCCCCTCTTCCCGCCGTCCCCTCTCAGGTCGCCGTCGGCGTTCCTTCCGATGTCTTGAGGCGCCGCCCCGATGTGCAGCGCGCGGAGGAATCCCTCCACGCCGCCACCGCCCGCATTGGCGTCGCCGTCGCGGATCGCTATCCCAAATTCACCATCGGCGCTTCCGCCGGCCTCTCCAGCGACCGCTTCGAATCCCTCGGCAATCTCGCCAACCGTTTCTGGTCGCTTTCCCCCGGCATTTCCTGGTCGCTTCTGAATGGCGACCGCACCGAAGGTAACATTGCCCTCGCGCAGGCCCGCGTCCAAGAGGCCGATGCGGCGTATCGCCAGTCAATCCTTATCGCCCTGCAGGATGTCGAGACCGCCATGGCCAACTTCACGCGGCAGCAGCAACGCCGCGAACTCCTCTCCCAGGCCGTCGAGGCCAACCGCCGCGCCCTCGATCTCGCCCTCGAGCGCTACCAGGTCGGCAAGACCGACTTCCTCAGTGTTCTCACCGCCCAGGGCCAGCTCCTCTCCTCCGAGCAGAATCTCTCTCAGGCCAACACCAGCGTCCTCTCCAATCTCATCACGCTCTACAAGGCGATGGGTGGGGGATGGGAAGCCAAGTGAGCTTTGAGCAGAATGCAGATTGCGTCAATTGGCGGCGTGGCGTGTAAATGTCCCTGATGCCTGCCTCTACCCCTGCCCCGCGACGTGATCGACTTCATCCAGCGAGGTCACACCCTCACCCACAAGCCGCCAGCCGTATTGAGGCAGCGTGGTAAAGAGGCCTGTCTCAATCACCTTCTTCATCGCCGCGATCGTCGGGTTGTGCAGCACCACATCGCGCAATTCATCGTTGAATTCGAGCAACTCGAAAATCGCCCGGCGGCCCCGATACCCGGTCCGCAGGCACCGATTGCATCCTGTCGCCGCCAGCATCTGATCTTTACCCTGAATGTGCTTGCCCAGCCGCGTCGCCACGCCCGGTGCAATCGGCACCGGATGCTTGCAGTGTTCGCACAGCACCCGCACCAGGCGTTGCGCCAGAACCAGGTCCAGCGCATTGGCGACCAGATACGGCTCGACCTTGAGATCCAATAGACGGAAGACCGCAGTCACCGTGTCCTTGGCGTGCAGCGTGGTAAACACCACATGCCCCGTCATTGCGGCTTGCATGGCCGTGCGCGCAGTTTCCTCATCGCGAATTTCGCCGACCAGAATCACATCGGGATCCTGCCTCAGCACACTGCGCAACATTGAGCCGAACGAATTTCCCTTGTGGTCATCAACAGGAATCTGCGTGACCCCTTCGAGTTGATATTCAACTGGGTCTTCAATGGTGATCACGTTGCGGGTTTCGCGATCGACCTTGCGCAGCGCGTTGTACAGCGTCGTGGTCTTACCGCTGCCGGTGGGTCCGCACACCAAAAGCAGACCGTGATCCTGCATGCACACACGTTCGACGCGGTCGATCATGTACTGCACGAGGCCCATCTCAGCAAGCGACTTGGGGATGCCCCGTTCATCAAGCACGCGCAGCACCAGTTTCTGCCCATGCACGCTGGGTGTGAAGCTGACGCGAAACTCGACGCGTCGATCCGGATACAAGGCGGAGAAATGGCCTTCCTGTACCGACATATTCCCAGTGACACGCATCTGGCACGCGGTCTTGATCAGGCCGAAGAAAAGCTCTCCGACGCGATGAGGCAACTCCACGATCTGCACCATCTGCCCGTCGATGCGCATGCGGATGTTGTACGTCTCGCGCTTGGGCTCGACGTGAACATCAGTCGCGCGCGTCTTGCTCGCCAGTTGCAGGATCAGCCGCACCGAATTCGGCCCTTCGCTGCTTCCCGCGAGCGCTGCCGACGGCTTGCCACCCGCGTCGATGACGCTGACGCGCTCCGGCTCTGTACCAGTGGGGGGCAGCGTGTCGATCAATTCGATGAGTTGCGTCTGCCAGGGAAGGTCGCGATCCGTACGCGCGATCGCAGGCGCGGATGATGGTCCCACACCCGGAGCATTGATATTGCGATACTCACCCGCTTCGGCCAGGCCCACCTCAATCGCATCAAAAGTCGGTGTCGCCGTTGCCGCCCATTCCGAGCCACTCGTCTCAGCACCTTCCACCGGCTCCGCGGCAACCGATGAATCCGCCGATGGGTCCGACAATGTGCTCGTGGCCTCGACCAGAAACTGATGCGAACCGATTTTCAGGATGTCACCCGGGACCAAGACCTTGGTGCCGCTAATTCGCTGATCGTTCACCTTGGTTCCGTTGCGGCTCTTGAGATCCGTCAGAATCCACGCCCCGGTCCCATCCGGTGCCAATTCGCAGTGCACGCGGCTGGCCTTGTCATCATTCAGTACCACGGTGCACCCGGCTTGCCGGCCAAAAGTGACCTTGTCGTCTTTGAGGATGACAGGCGAAACAGCGCCGACCAAAGGGGTGAGTTGCCAATGCGTCAAGGGGGGCTCCGGGGCCGTGAGAGTCGAGACGTGAGAGCGAAGATATGCGAGATTGTACAAGTTGATTCGGAGAGAGGTTGAATGCCCGAAAACGTGACACATGCACGTTTTTGGGCACTACCATCCCGCCCTTATGATCGATCTCAAGCATCTGCGTGAACATCCGGAGCACTACAAACTCGGCGCTGCCCGCAAAGGCAGTGGCGTGGATATCGACCGCCTCCTGGCTCTGGACACCCAGAAGCGTCAATCCATGACCGAGATGGAAACGCTGCGGGCCCAGCAACGCGTGATCGAAAAGGAAGCCGGTCCTCAGATCGGCAAGCTGGCTGGCGCGATCAAGAAGGCCGAAGGCGCTGAGAAGGCCAAACTCGAAGCCGAATTGGAAGCGCTCAAGGCCAAGCCCGCGGCGTTGAAGGCACAGATTCAACAGCACGACGAACAACTCGCCGCCCTTGAGCCCGAGATCAACGCCCTTCTGTTGCAAGTCCCCCTTCCCCCTGATGCCGATGTACCCGTCGGCAAGGGCAGCGAAGACAACGTCGAGATGCGTTCCTGGGCACCGTCGTGGTTTGATCCCAAAAAACCCTTCGATGCCAACAAGGGCTTCAAGCCCAAGTCGCACATCGATCTGGTCAGCACCCTCAAACTCGCCGACTTCGAACGCGGCGTCAAACTCGGCGGCACGCGGCACTATCTTCTCACCGGCGATGGCATGCGCCTGCAACAAGCCGTCCTCCGCTTCGCCTTCGACACCATGATCGAGAAGCACGGCTTCACACCCATGTACGTTCCCGTGATCGTCCGCGAAGAGACGATGATTGGCACCGGCTTCTTCCCCCAAGGACGCGAACAGGCATACCACATCGAGGAATCCAAGCGTGGAGGCGGCCACGATGCCTTCCTCACCGGCACGGGTGAGGTGGGCCTGATGGGTGTCCACATGAATGAGATTCTCGATGAGTCCGCCTTCCCCATCAAGTACTGCACGGTAAGCACATGTTTCCGGCGCGAGGCGGGAGCTGCGGGCAAGGACACGGCGGGGCTTTACCGCATCCACCAGTTTGAGAAGGTGGAGCAGGTGGTGATCACCCGCGCTGATGAGGCCGAAAGCCGCGACTGGCACAAGAAAATGATCTCCTATGTCGAGGGTCTGCTGCAGGCGTTGGAATTGCCGTATCGCCTGCTGCAATGCTGCACCGGAGACCTCGGCCCCAAGAACGCCGACATGGTCGATATCGAGTGCTGGATGCCCAGCCGCGGCACGGGCGGCGAATACGGCGAGACCCACTCGGCCTCACGCTTGTATGACTATCAGTGCCGCCGCCTGAACATCCGCTATCGCAATGGCGACAAGGGCACCGTGGTGTGCCACTCCCTCAACAACACCGTCGCCGCAAGCCCACGCATCCTGATTCCGATCCTGGAGATGTATCAGAACATCGATGGAACGGTGACAGTGCCCAAGGTGCTCAGGCCGTACATGGGTGGCAAAGAGAAGATCGGCTGATGTAGTAGTACGAATTGTTGTTTGGTCCTCATTGGCGGAGTCAATCGGCGATGATGACCGAATGGACAAGCATGGTCAAAGAAGCGTGGAATACACGCTGGATTCGCTCGTGTTCAACGGTGTCTGCTGTCGGAGTCGCGGCGTATATCGCATGGCGCGTGCAAAAAATTCCCGACATCTTCCCATGGGAATGTGTTGTGTGGCCAGCAATTGGTTTGGTCTTTGCTCTGATTGGCTCTCTCATTGGCTTTTTGTTTCTGGATGCTGCGATGGGATCACGCGTCGTTCAGCGCGAAAGACTGGAATTACGCTCGCGATGTTTGGCAGTATTTTCCACAATGACTAAAGAGTCGCTCGCCGTGCTTCGTGTGATGCATGATGAACGATGGGTTTGGATCTCGTGCACGTATGATGCAGACTCCGTTCGGGATCTCGTGCGACTGGGAATATTGCACCGACTCGAATCTGTCAGCGCAGATCACGTTGTGTTTCAAATGACAACAGATTTTCAAGAATTCTTCGATGTATTCGGTGACGATGTGTTGGAGACCGCAGTACCAGACATTGCGTACCAAGAGGTCCGTCGATTTGCAGTGGATGGCGGGGATACCGCCCTTGTTGCCAAGCCAAGTTGAACACATCTTGCGTGAAATCACCGTGAGTTGACTCAGAATCCCTCGTTCCCCTCTCTATGGCCGATTGATCTTCGAGGCCGCCTCCCGTGGTGGGAAGGTTGCCCGAAGATCAATGGGCCATTCAGGAGAGTGCCCATGTTCACGTTCAATGCTTCATCATCGTCCAAGTTCGCAGATTCGCGCAAGCAGGGTCAGTCTTCCAAGCTGAGCGTCATGCTCGGGTTGGTCGGCATCGCAGCGGCGAGCATCGCGCCGGTGGTGGGGGCGGCCATCACCGTCACCTACCCCCAGGCCAACAGCAACTTCCACACGCATCAGGCCCACTACGGATCGTTGACCTCCACCTTGGTTCCCGACCCTGTGGCCAACGCGAACGAGTTCTTCCTTCTCAATGGAGTGTCACAAAAAGCCCGCGACGAACTCGCCGGTGGCGACACCGCCTTCGCCGGGTGGACCTTCGATTACACCACCAAGTGGCAGAACACTGCCACCGGCAACCTCACCATCGATCTCTACATGGCTCGTGCCCTGGGCAACGCCTTTGGCGGCGCTGCGCTACAGGCCCGGTACAACAAGGGGGCCAACGACCCCAACATGAATCTGCAATGGATTCAGCTCGTCAAGCCCATCGGCATCCCCTTCGATCCTGATCAGATCTTCAACATCCACACCGGCGCGACGGTCTCCAACGGCACCATTCCCGCCGCCAATGGCGAGTTCATCGACCCCTGGCCCAACGACGGCACGGATGGTGGGCCCTTCTACTGGCACTCTGGCGAGATCGCCGGATACACCAACAGTGCCGACAACTTTGGAAATTTCTCGCTGAAGTTCAGCGACCGACCGGCCACCGCCCTGCCCCCCGGCGTCCCCAAGACCGGCATGCTCTTTGAGCTTTACCTTGTCAATTGGGATGGACGCAACCAAGGCCGCGTCGAGTTCCTCGATGGCATCCAGTGGGGGTATGAACTCGTCCCCACCCCCGGAACTACCGCGTTGGCGGCAATGGGAGGAGTGTTGGTTGCCCGTCGCCGCAGGCGGTAAAGGCCGGGGATTTCCCTTCTTTGCAGAAAAACCGTTGGAATGCGTGAGTGACGTACCGGGGCTGCGTTGAAATAGGGGATTCAGGCGATCTGCGTTGTCTGAACCCAACCAACCCCGTCTCCCACACACAGCGGCGTCACCCTCGAGAAGGTCTCGGGGGTGCGTCGCTTTTGGGCCCAGCCGCAAATCAGATTGGAAGTCAGTTTGAAGTGAGTCTGGACAGGGCGGCCTCCAGATCGACTCGGCACCCGGGAACATCCGGCCGCGTGACGCCCTTGTGCCGGAGCTCGGCCACGAGCGTCGCGATGTTGCTCCGCAATGGCGCGACAAACTCCATGCGTCTTTCGGTGATGGGGTGGTCAAAGGCCAGGAGTGCCGCGTGCAGGGCCGGGTGCTCGATGATCATCTCACCTTGTCGCGAAAAGGACTTGCCACCATACATGTCGTCACCGACGATGGGAAAGCCGGTTTCCGAAAGGTGAACACGAATCTGGTGTGTGCGGCCGGTTTTCAGATCCAGTTCAACCAGAGAAAAAAGGCCATTTTCTGTGACGGGGAGGCGTGCGAGGCCAGGTGGCAAAGGTGCAGGCGCGATAGGTGCCCAGCCGCTGGTTGATGCCGGAACGCTGGTGGTAGAGGGTTTCTGATCGGCCAACCCATACCACTCACGCACTCGATAGAGCGTCAGCGCTGGTTTGCCGAGTTCATCATGACGAACAACCTGCTTCTCGCGGTATCCCTTTTCGCGCGATGGGTGTGGCCCGATGGGTAGATCAATGGCATCCTGTGCCGGTTCCACAATGCCGTGGACGACAGCGAGATACCGCTTCTCGACGCGGCGATGCTCGAAGCTGTGGCCAAGCTTCCAGTGGGCCTCATCAGTCTTGGCAAAGACGATGCAACCCGAAGTATGTCGGTCCAGCCGATGCACCACACCGGGGCGAGCGAACTCGTTCCCCACAGTGGAAAGGTCGCCACCAAACTGACTGCGGTGGCGGAAGTGGTGCGCCAGGGCCGAGAGCATTGTCCCTTTGATGTGTGACCGAGCCGGATGCACGATGATGTCTGGCTGTT
>CAYTYD010000149.1:0-7764 GCA_964441555.1 uncultured Phycisphaeraceae bacterium
ACGCCGGGCACCACGCCAGCCAAGCCCACCGACCCCAACGCACCAAAGCCCACTGATCCGAACGCGCCCAAGCCCGGTACGACTCCGGCACCAACGACTCCGCCCGCAACCGGCAAGTGATGCGGGCAAGTGATATCGGCAAGTGAGGTACGCGGATGGCTTCGCAGTCAGCGATCGATCGGGCCCGACGCATCGTGGCCCAGCACGCGGCAACATCGCGCCTTATGGGTGCGGACTTCGTGCCCTGCTATCGCACATCAGATCTGGATGTCGCGGCATTCGATGACGACGCAGTTGCCAGCGAAACCAAATCTGAAACCAGATCTGTCGAGTTTGGCGAACCCGTGCACGTCGCGGCTCACGCAGAGCCAAAACCCCTGCAATTGCAGGCCCAAACCGCCACTACTTCGCGTGCTCTCTTTGAGGCCAAACCCATGCCGATTTCAGCTTCAGAATCTTCGCCCGCCGCCGCGGCAGTCGCTGTGAAGCGCGATGCCTCGCGCACCGCGGCGGACGTTGAGCGCGATCTGGCTCAGATTCGCGCCGACTACGAACGCGACGCTCCGCACCGCGCCTTCGTCACCCACTTCACCAACATCGTCTTTGGCGAGGGCAACCCCCTCGCCCGCATCATGTTCGTGGGTGAGGCGCCCGGCGAAGAAGAAGACAAGACCGGCCGCCCATTTGTGGGCCGCGCCGGGCAACTGCTGGAGAAGATGATCATCGGCATGGGGCTGAAGCGCTCCGATGTCTACATCGCCAACATCCTCAAGACCCGTCCACCCAACAACGCGACGCCGACGATCGATGAGTGCATGATCTGCATGCCGTACATCGCGCGGCAGATCGCCGCGATCCGGCCCGAGGCGATCGTGACGTTGGGGCTGACTTCGACCAAGGCCCTCCTCAAGACAGATCAGACCATGAGCCGCCTTCGGGGCGTGTGGACCAGTTACCAGACCGTCGATGGCGTGCTGATCCCGGTCATGCCCACGTTCCACCCCGCCTACGTCCTCCGGGCGTACACCGATGAGAACCGGAGCAAGGTCTGGAGCGATCTGAAGATGGTCCTGCAGCGGTTGGAACTGCCGGTTCCGGCTCGGGCCTGAGGTGTCGGTTAGGCCGATTCACACCATGTCAAACCCTTCTGGTGATCCAAAAACGGGGTTATTGGGGTGTTCAGACGCCCCATGTGAATCTCGGCAAATTGGAAAAACTTTTTTCGAACCGTCGCAACCGCCGCGCCCCGGCGAGCGGATAGATGAATGCAGGAGTCGGCTTTCAGCATTTTCGGCATCCTGCCCAACCTGTGACCCCCACGAGACCCGGTGCTTGGGACTGTTTCCTAAGTGCCGGGTTTTTTTATTTTCACTTTGCCACCGGGGAGGGGTGTTCCACGTGGAACCGGGGGTTCGCCGATGTGGTATGGTGTATTGGCCTTGCCTGAATCGACTGGGCCCGGTCGGTCGGGTAGGGCGTGTGCCGCGGATGTCGATTCGCGGCGTCAAGAGTCCGGCGGCGGTGTCCCCCGCGTCGGCTGGAGGTCCTGACGGAGTGCAAAGCCATGACCGTCGCAGTGAAAGGAGGTGGTCCAGTGACAATCGCAGGGACTTATTCAGGTACCAGTGGTACCGGGGAGCGTTGCCAGTGATAGTGTGACCTTGAGTCACGCGCACGGGCGCCTCGACGGAGGACTGCTTCAGGCAGCGCTTCCTTTCAGGATCGTAAGATTCAGCCGGCGAGCTCTTTGGGGCTCGCCGGTTTGTTTTTTGGAGTGATGAGTACTGAGTACGGAAGGGGGGGTGTTCCACGTGGAACAATGACTTTTTGCGTAGATCAGATCAATTTAGGGTGATAACCGTCGTTGGCCCCTTGGCGCGCGACAGGGTGACAGCAGGGTGTCAGGTGGCGGGCGGATGGAGTCTCATCAGCGCGATCAGCGTCTGTGATGAATCGACCAAAAATTCAGGCCTGTGAGAAATTTCACTTCCCCACCAGCGCCTCAGCCACTTCGCGGGCGCGGCGGATTGGTTCGGGCGAACCCGTCATGGCGCGCCAGGCGATTGCGCCATCGGTGAGCAGGATCAATTGATCCGCCACGCGATCCGCGTGCGGCACACCGGCTTCGCGGCACAGGCGCTGCAGTGTCAGACGAAATCTGTGCTTGTGGCTCAGCACCGCTTTGCGGCCGGGGTGCGCGGCATCGGGCAACTCGGCGCAAGCGAGTTGAAAGAGGCAGCCGCGATACGTTGGGCTGTCGAATTCCTGAGCGAGAAAATCAAAGACGGCGAGGACGCGAGCTGATCCAGCGGCGTGCGCTTCCACAAAGCTGGTGAAGCGTGCGAACCACACTGCGTCTTCGCGCTTGAGCACTTCGGCGATGAGATCGTTCTTGCTTTCAAAGTTGTTGTACAGAGACATCTTGGCGACACCGGCGTTGGCGATAATGGTGTCGATGCCGACGGCGTTGATGCCTTGTGCATAGAAGAGAGTTGCAGCGCTGGCCAAGAGCTTTTCACGAGCAGAGTTGCGTCGTGGCGCGGGTGCGGTGGGGGCGGCAGTGGCTTCACGCGCCATCACTTCAACGGCGGGACGGGCTTGCCGCGAATTGGTGGCGGGAGATGCGGACACAGATTGGGATTGGGCGGTCATGGTGGTCCTGCTTCGGCCCTGGTGGACAGGGCGGTCTAGATGCAGCAGGATACACCTTTAGGGCGTGGCCGGGGGTGTTTGGTGCCCAATTCTGAGTAGCCGACACGATTACTTGCTGGGTTCGGGAATCGGGACGGGGGCTGGCGTTGGTGCCGCGTCTTTGGTTCCCTCTTTGGTTCCCTCTTTGGCCGGGGCATCGGGGAGATCGACGACTGGGGGCTTCATGTCGTTGTTGGAAGCAGGGGTGGCGGGTTTGGGAGCAGCCGGTGCAGCCGGAGCGGCAGGCGCGACTGGAGCGATGGGGGCCGTTGGTGCGGCGGGGGCGACAGGTGCGGTGGCCTTCGCCGGGCCCGAGCCCGGACCGATTGAGCGATTCGGGGGCGTGGGCATATCGCCGCCGTAGGGTGGGGCGGGGGTGAGGGCGTGATGATCGCCGGTGGGCATTTCAGGTGTGGGGCGAAGAGACATTTCCAGGCGGCGTGCGCCAGCGGGCGGGCACGGGATGGAGTTGAGATTGTGCGCGGTGTAACCGTGAGCGCGAGTGAGGCCCCAGAGCATGGTGTCCGGCATCGAGTCGCCCTGTGCCGCGAGGCGGCCTTGGCGGAATTTGACGACCATCTGCTGACCGACGGGAATGTCACCAGTCCAGACGGGCTGCGAGGTGCGGGTGTCGATCAGTGAGATGGTCTTGGGGCTGTTGGAATCGCTGATGTACACGAACTTGTCGTTGGAGACGTGGTCGCCACCCTGGGTGAGGCCAGCGGCCCAGCAGCCGCCGAGGGAAAGGAGCGATGCGGCAGCGCAAAGGAGGACGGCTGACTTGAAGAGGGGGGAGGTGTTGGTGGATGGCGACATGGGGGACTCCGAAAGAAGTGAGAGTGGAGAGTATCGGACCGGGGAGGGGGGTATCGTCACCGGTACTGGGTTGGATGGGGTGTGGTTCGATGGGCGGGGTGTGGAGGGATGGAAATGTGGCGCAAAGGGTGCGCGGGTGGGTACGGAATGGGGATTCGGGCTTGATGCCGGGAGTGCGTGGAGATGAGCCACATGCAGGGAATGAGGATCGGGCATGGGTACGACCTGCATCGGTTGGAGCCGCTGAAGCCGCTGGGGGCAGGCAGGCCGCTGGTGCTGGGTGGGGTGAGGATGGAGCATGACCGGGGGCCGGTGGCTCACTCAGATGGGGATGCGTTGTATCACGCTGTGACAGATGCGCTGCTGGGGGCGATCGCCGAGCCGGATATCGGGCAGTTGTTTCCCGACACGGATCCGCGGCACGATGCCCAGGACAGTGAAGTGTTTCTGGCTGAGGCGGTGCGGCGCGTGCGGGCAAAGGGCTTGCAGGTGGTGAATGTGGATGCGACTGTGATTTTGGAGCGGCCCAAGCTCAGCCCACACAAAGAAGCGATGCGAATGAATATCGCGCGAGTGCTCGGCGCTGATGTGAGCGCTGTGAATGTGAAGGGGAAGACGCACGAGAAGGTGGATGCAGTGGGGGAAGGACGTGCGGTCGAGGTGCATGTGGTGGTGTTGGTGGGGAGGGAGTGAGAGAGTTTCTTCGTCGAGTACAAGACAGAATTGTTCTGGCGTTGCGCAGCAGACTCGACAGCAGGCAAGTTTGAACTTGATCACGCAATTTCACTGACCGCGCCAAGCTGCGGTGTAGTGGCGCACAATTTAGACCACGCGCGGTCGTGACGCTCGCCGGTTGGCATGCGAATGAGGCGGGACTCCGCATCTTGCCTGGATTCACGTGGCGATGGTTACTGGACTTGAAGGCGTCACTTCCAGCCGCGTCTTGGCAAGATTGTGTTCGGGCATTTTCCCTGAGTATTCATCGAAAGCTCTGGATTGCTGCCGCGATCTTGTGGCGAGCGTGGCCCCAAGGTATTCTCTCTCGTGATCTGCTGCACTGATTCACAGTGAAGTCGTGTTGGTGTATTCCGGTTTGGATTTGTTGGCATGGTGGCAGGAACGGAGCGTTCATGGTTCACATCCAATCCATCGTTCCGACTCTGCCGCGAGCCAGGGATCGCGCGGTAGCAGTGGTCGCAGCACTCGGCATCATGGCGGGCGTTGCTGCGGGATCGGTTCCGATGCAAGCGATGGGTGTTGATGTTGATGGCCGTTGTCAGAACAGCACGCAGCTGGCCTTTGGTGGGAAGTTTGGCGAGCAGGGTTGTGCAGATTGCAGACGCGAAGATGGCTGGAGCGTGCGTGCGAATCTGACCCGAGTGTGGAGTGGTGCTCCCCAATTCTGCTTTGCTCCGGGAACAGTGATTACTCCGGAATTGATGGCACGCTACGGCACGCTGAGGGGGAGTGCTGGCGGTGTGGGTCCCAACTACTACCTGGATAACAGTTGGTCGATCGCTTTTTACCGGGGCGTGGATGTGCAGTGGAGCTTGGTGCCGGATGGCACGCCCATGGAAGAGGGGTATACCAGCTCGTTGTTTGCGATGATGGATTCGAAGTTTGGCGGAAATCGCGAGCTGTGGGTTGGATACATCCAGTCGGTGTTCGCTGAGATCTCCAGGGTCAGTGGCATCCGTTTTCAGCAGGTATCGGACAATGGTTCGGCGTGGCCAAATGCACGGAGTTGGGGTTCGCCGTTTGGGGATATCCGCATCGCGGCAGCACCAATCGACGGGCGCAACACCGTGCTTGCATTCGCGTATTCGCCGCAGGTGAATGGTGATCTCAAGCTGGACATCGCGGAGAATTGGGAGAACTTCACCAACTCGTACAGATTCTTCAGAAATGTGTTCGCGCACGAACTGTGTCATGCCGTGGGCCTTGACCACTCATGCCCGGGAAACCACACCAAGCTGATGGAGCCGGTGATCAATCTGAACTTTGATCTGCTGCAGCATGATGAAATTCTCGGGCTGCAGGCGTTGTATGGCGATGCGCAGGAGCCCGACAACTCTGCAAGCCAGGCCAAGGTGTTTCAGTCGCAGCAGAGTACAACCTTGGAGTTTTTCACCTACGGTGCCGCGGCAGACAGCGCGACGGCCTCTGTGATTCCCGGGGATCAGGATTGGACGCGATCTTCACTGGCAGCAAGCATGCCGGTGACATTCACCGTCACGCCCAAGGGAAGGTCTTACGACACCAGTCGAGAGGGGCCTGGCGGATGCGGCTCAGGGAACGTCGTGAATTCGCTGGCGCAGACGGGACTCCGGATTCAGATTCGAGATGCCGCGGGCAACATTCTGGCTGCCGCGCAAGGGGCCCCTGGTCAATCTGTGACGGTGTCGGCGCAGGTGCCGCAGGGTGAGTATTACTCGGTGGTTCAACCGGTGTCGAGTTCATTTGCGATGCCGCAGTTGTACACGTTGACGCGCACGATTGGCGCGCCACAACCACCCCAGAACGATCCGTGGTTCGAAGGGATCCTGTTGGGTCAGATTCCCTACGGCATGGACATCTCAGGGACGACAGTTGGTGCGACGACGGATGGCATGGCCTCGTTCCAGCCCGGCGGTGTGCTGGGTGTGCAGGATGTGTATTACAACTTTTCGCCCTGGGATGGACCGGGCAGATTCCGTATTGCCGTGACGGGAGGAAACCTGGTTTCGGTGCACCGGGCGACAGGTGTGCCATCGCCACTCAATCAGTGGCTGCCTCTCGATCAGAACAACAACAACGGGTTTGGTGTGCTCGAGGTGAACATCACCGATCCTGGCGCGTGCATCATTCGCGTTGCCGTTCCCAATGGCGGCACTCCGGGATCGCACACCGTGTCGGTGCGGTATATGGATGGGCCAGCGAATGATTCGTGCCAGACGCCAGTGGATGTGACCAGTGGCACGTACAGCGGCACCACGATCTTTGCACGTCCTGAGCCAACGCCGTATCCGACATCATGCACGACGGATTCGTTCACCTTGCCGTGGGGCGCGTGGTACAGATTCGTGGCGCCTTCAGAGGGTGTGCTTTCTCTGGATGTGTGCAACACGTTCCAGAACACGATCATCGGGGTCTACGACGGCTGTCCGAATTCCGGTGGAGAGTTGGTTGCCTGCAATGACGATGTGCCGCAATGTACCAATGGTGGCTCAGCACTTTCGCTGCCTGTCGTGGGTGGACAAGAGTACATGATTCGTGTTTCACACGTTCAGAATCTGTCGGGGAACTTTCAGTTGAATGTCGGCTTCAGCCGCGATGGCGACACGTGTGAAACTGCTTCGGCGATCTCAGCGGGAGAGACACCCTTTTCGAATGTTGGGTACACGACGGACAACTCGACGTGTTCAAGCGGGGCTACGCGCTGGTATCGGTACACCGCGACTGGGTATTCGACGGTGAATGTGTTCACGTGCGATACCACTTCGTATGACTCGACGATCGCAGTGTGGGATTCGTGCCCGACAAGCGGGGGGGCTCTCATCACCTGCAACGATGATGCATGCAGCGTGCAATCTGCAGTTTCGTTTCAGAGCCGACCGGGGCAGCAGTTCCTCTTGGCGGTGGGTGGGTACAACGGTGCAACAGGATCGGGAACCATTCAGATTTCTGAATCGCCCAGCTTGGGAGAGATCTGCGCGTTCCCCATCGTGGTCACGGAAGGGAACGTTCCTTTCAGTACCATCGGGCACGATACCAACGGGCCTGCTGAGCCCAACTGTAATTTCTGCTGCAACGATCCGCAGATTCACGGCGAACTGTGGTATGCATACCTCGCGACCAGCACAGGCACGCTCACGGTTTCATCCTGCGATGCGAATTACGATTCCAAGATGGCTGCCTATGCGAGTTGTCCGACCGGCGATGGGCAGGCCATCGCATGTGCTGATGATGAGTGCGGCGTGCAGGCGCGGCTGGTGTTCCCGGTGATGCAGGGAGAGAACTACCTGATCCGCGTGGGTGGATATGGCGGGTGGACTGGTTCTGGAAATCTCAATATCTCACTCGCGCCAGCGTGCGCGGCAGACTTTAACCAGGATGGCACGGTTGATTTCTTTGACTATCTCGACTTTGTCGCAGCGTTCTCAAGTGCAGATCCGCAAGCGGATTTCAATCTGGATCAGACCATTGACTTCTTTGACTACCTCGACTTTGTCGCGGCATTCAGCACGGGCTGCTAAGCCGGATTGCGGAGACCGTACA
>CAYTYD010000150.1:0-7684 GCA_964441555.1 uncultured Phycisphaeraceae bacterium
CTTCGGCTGCCTTCTTGTTGAGTTCGTAGGTGCGGTGGGAAAGATCAAACTCGGCGAGAACGAGCGTATTGGCACCGAAGGTGTCGGTTTCGACGACATCGCAGCCGACGGCGAGGAAAGACTCGTGAATTTCCTGAATCACATCAGGGCGAGTGGCCACGAGCAGATCGGTGCAATTTTCGCACCCGCAGTAGTCGGCGTGCAGGTCAAGATCCTTCTGGTGGATCGATGTGCCCATGGCGCCGTCGAAGATCAGGACGCGGCGGGCAAGTTCGGTGGCGAAACGACTGGGCATGAGTGTGAAGTGAGTTTAGTCGTCTAATCACGGAAAGGCGTGAAAAAGCGGATGCCTGCGGGTAGCGACAACCGTGATGAAACGCTGTAGAAAGACATGTGGGATACGGCGCGGACGTGGCGGGTGCGGGAATCGAGTATCAGGTTGAGAGATCGGTGTCATCCCACGCGGTGCCGGGGGAAAGTGCCCAGGTGAGGGCGTGGCGACGCTCGTGAATCACGCCGCCATTGGCGGAAGGGTTGAAGCCAGCAGGGACCGGGCTCGGCTGTTGCGAGAAGAGGTGACGCCACGAAGGCTTGGCGGGGAACTGGGCGCAGCGTGCGGCGTTGTGAAAGCAGTAGAAGGTGTCTTCCATTTGGAGGACCTCATCGCGTGAACGAGTTGAGGCATTTTCGATCCACGAATCCAGTGGTGACTCGGTTGGGATGATTTGCGTCAAGAGGTGTGCCATCATCTCATGAGTTAGCATGGAGAAATCGAACGAAAGTTGTGGTTGTTGATTCAGCACCCAAGCGAGAGCAACCATGTTTTCGGTTTTCCACCCGATCATATTGTCGTGCCGACGAAACGCTTCATCGCGAGGCATGGAGATGATGGCAAGCTCCTTGGGTGTGAAGTGCGATTTGAGGAGGCCAGACATCGCGGGCCGCAGCGTGGATTCTGGGAAACGTGATTCAGGAGCGGCGACATAGAGGAAGAGCGCGCGGAAGGCGGCAAAGCGTGCCGCGATCTCTGAGGCGGGGCGGAGTTCTGCGTTTGAATCGGAGAGGGGTAGTGAGGTCGCGCAGCGAAAACCGGCATCGTTGAGTGCGAGAAGTGATGTTGAGCGGATGGAGGAGGGGGTGGGCATTGCTTTTGAGGTACGAAACAATTGAGACTGATCTCATGCCGAAGTTTGTTCACTCGTAGCTTATGCTTTGTGTTGAATCATGCGGAGCGATGTGCCATGGTGCCTGAAAGTCTGGGAGCGGAACGCGACTTTGGAGATTTCCTGATCAGGCGCGGCGCGGGTACGCCGCAATGGATATATGCAGGACTGCTCTTGGGACTTTCTGCTTTGTGCATCTGGGTTGCGGTTGCAGGCGCGAAGAAAGGAGGCCAAATCGAGTGGTCTGCCGTCGGATGTTCGAGTGTGTTCGGCCTACTTGGCTGGATTACGTTTCAATTGGCAAGAGTGAAAACCGAGTTTTATCGTCACGGTGTGATCCAACGACGAGGGCGCAGAGTGTTGCGCTTCATGGCGTACTCCGATTGCGATCGATTTAGTTTTGTTGCAACACGAGAGTTTTGGCACGGGCAGTATGTCTTTACGATTGTTGAGTTGCGGATGGAGAGTGCGTCTCACACCAGTGTCAGGTGGTTTGGAAGATACAAAGAGACTCGCGAACTCACTGTCGCGATTTCTGGTCAACATTTTGAGGTAGTCGACCAATTTGAAGCTCTAAAGCATGTCGTTACGGAACAGATGGTGCATCGGTGGATGGTGATGCGGGAATCTGGGCGGTCGGTCATTTGGAAGCAACTTGAATTAGCGCCTCAAGGAATAACGCCGCATCGTGAATTTGAAAATGGTCGATGCGTGCCGTATGACCATGTCGAGATTCGTTCTGCGAGATCTGGTCTTCTTGAGTTCAGGCCAAGAGGAATGAGATACAGCATTTGGGCGAACGGCCTATCCAGACCGCTTGCTGTGGCTCGAACCTCGGAACCGAACTTCTGGGTCTTTCTAGCTTGGCTTCAACGCATGGGTGGCAACACTTTGGTGCTCGATGAACAAGATCAGAGATCGAGCCGGTGATCACGGCCTTGAATCGTGACTAGATCGTCCGATAAGTGCACCTTGTTCACCTATCGCTTGCGCTTGCAGGGCGTGGTAGACTCATGTCGTCCGGCGTGGTGGCTGGGCGACATGGTGGATGGCAGCGCCAGGACGCGCTCGGGGAGTCGAGTGCAGCGCGCCAGATAGACGACGACCAGGACGGGAGTGGTCCAATGTTGGTCATCACGAGGCGTGAGGGAGAGGAAGTGGTCATTGGTGACCCGCGCAACCCGATCGGGGTCGTGCGGATTGCCTCGATCAAGGGCGAGCGGGTGCGTGTGGCGTTTGATTTTCCGCGTGATGTGGAGATCAACCGCCGCGAAATCGCCGAGCAGATCGCGGTGACGCCGCCCGATGTGGCAGGGACGATTGGTCCGAAGACCGAATCAGCAAGTTGATTTCTGCGTGCGGCAGTCAGGCAGATTTGACGCAGGAATCGCACAAGCCACCCAGCACGACATCATGGGTTTCCAACTTGAAGCCGGTGGGGAGCAAATGGCTCAACTCGCCCGGGCAGCCATGAATCTCAAAGACGCGGCGGCATGTGCGGCATGTGAAGTGGTGATGGTGGGCTTTGCCAGCGAGCTCGTAACGGGCGGATTCGCCGGGAAGTTCGACTGTGGTGAGCCATCCCTCATCGACCAGAGATTTCACAGCGCGGTAGACCGTGGCCATGCCAAGGCCTTTGTGCCGCGATTTGGCGGCTTCGTAGATTTCGGGGGGTGAGAGGGGGCGATCTGCTTCTTCGAGGACTTCGCGGATGACAGCGCGTTGCTTGGTGTTGCGTTCGGCGGCGGTTGAGGGTGATTGAATCTGCCCCGCTGGCGACGAGGTGCCGGAAGCCGCAACCGGGGAAGTTGCATGTGGATGCGGGTGTGCGTGCGAGTGTGTACTAGGGCCACTTCGAGGTGCGGACATGCAGGAATGATATGTGGAAACAGGGCAGAGTGGCGGGGTTCGGAAAGATTGCGGAATCGATCAGGCGCGGATCAATCCTTCGCGGATGGCGTAGCGTGCCAGATCCACGCGATCGTGAATGTCCAGTTTGGTCATGAGACCTGTCGAGTGGTTATCCACAGTCTTGACCGAGAGGTGCATGGTCGAGGCGATCTCTTTCTTGGACATGCCATTGGCGAGATACTTCAAGACTTCCAGTTCGCGTGGAGTCAGCAGCGAATTGCGGGTGAGGGAGGTTCCAAGGCGGACTCCGTCAGAATCAATGACAAGTCGGGCCTGCACTTCGGGGGCAAATGATGTGCCTCCCTGAGCGACCAGTCGCACGGCCTCGGAAATCGCCTGAGGCGATTGGCCTTTGGTCAGGTACCCACGGGCCTCGCACGACAGTGCCTGCTCGATGTAGTTATCGTGGGCAAAAGCGGATAGGAACACGATCCGGCTTTCAGGCACGCGCTGACGAATCATCCGGGCGGCCTCGAAGCAAGAAAGGCCTGGCATATCAATATCGAAGAGCACGATGTGGGGCTTGAGCTCCACGGCCTTCTGAATGGCATCGCCGCCATCGGACGCTTCGCCGATGACATCAAAGCCGCCATCCGCAGTCAACCATGCGGCCAGAGTACTGCGCATGAGCGCATGATCGTCAACGACCAAGATTCGAACCGGGGCACCCGCCATCATGACTCCTCACACAGTCAGTGCATCCCTCACTGACAATGTATCTTCTTTTTGGTTTTTTGGTTTTCCACTGGCAAAAACGAAATGAGGAAAATGCCTATTCCGGTGTTATCTGTCGGTTGTTTGCGATGGAACCAGTCGCCAAGCCAGTCCCATCGCCGCCAATCGAAAGAGGGAAGCGATGCAAAACAACGCCGCATAGCCGTCAGATTGCTTTCCCCAGCGCAGCAGGATTTGTGCGCCCATCACCGAACCGACCACCGTCGCCAGATTTGTAATGAGAGTCTGAATGCTCAGCAAGGCAGTGTGTTGCCTCGGATTCAGCGAGCCCATCTGCAGCAGGATGATGGAGAGCTCCATGCCCTGAATGCCCACACCGGTCAGAAGCTGTGCTCCGATCATCAACGGAATGGAGGGGCCGGCGGCAAGCCATAGAAGGGGAGCCGGTACCAGGGCGCACACCGTGACGATGGCGAGCACACGGGGGCCGAATCGGTCGGCCAGGTGACCCAGGAAGAGAGTGCTGAGGATCTTCCCCAGAATCATTGACGCGAAGAGCAGGAAAAAGGTGAGATAGGGGTGTCCCAGATGCTCTTTGGCATATGGCGCCCAGAATGGCTGAGCCATGTTCATGGCCAGCGTCGCACCAAACGCAAACAGGATGAAACGAAATTCAGATTTGGCGGCACCGGGCCGAATCGCTGTGGCCAGGACAATCGGTTCTTCGTGATCTGATGTCGCGTCGCGCGTGTGACGCATGATCCAGGCAGAGACGAGTCTGGCGACACCGCCGATGCCAAACACGACTGCAAAGCCCGCCAATGCTCCGGGGCCTTGTGGACCGTTGGCAAGCTTGAGAATCCAGCCACTGAGAATCAGCCCACACAGAAGTCCGACCTGCAAGTGCCGATTGCGGCGGGCAAAGTACCTCGCGCGCGCCCGCTCGGGTACAAAGCGGCTCGCCCAAGCAATCCACGCCGAGCCGGCGACGGTGGCACCAGCGAAGTGAAGCGTCGCGGCGAAGAAGACCAGCCAAGTCGGTGCCGCACCCATCAACGCGAGGACGACAAGGAGAGTGGCCGTCAAGCCTTGAATCGCAGCCCATGTGGAGACATACGCGCGATATCCACCGATGCGGCGGATGATCATCGGGGTGCTGAGACCGATCACGCTGGCCAATAGCAGGGGCACAGTTTGGATCAATCCCGCGTTGGCTTCCCCAAGGCCCATCGCCAAGGCGAAGATCGCAAGCGACGAATCGATTAAGCCCGTCATGAAGGTGTAGAGCCAGCCGTCGTACGTGCAGCAAAGCAGATCGCGGCGGAGTGGCGTCCACGGCCGAGGAAATGGAAGGAGGCGGGAAAGTGTCACGGGCATCCATGCCGCAATGTTCATGTCAGCGATCTCGCTTACTCATGGCGCGATCCATGTCGCGTTTGGCTTCGCGATCACCGATCGCCTTGCGCTTGTCGCCCTTGGTGCGCCCCTTGCCGACGCCAATGAGGACTTTGGCGTAGCCATTCTTAAAGTACATCTGCATGGGGACGATCGTGAAACCCTTCACACTCACGGCCTTGATGAGCTTGGCGATCTGGGTTTTGTGGGCAAGCAGCTTGCGGGTGCGAGTGGGTATGTGATTGAGAAGGCCGGCGGGGCCATAGGGACTGATGTTGACGCTGTGCAGATAGAGCGCTGGGGGCGTGACCTGGGCGCGGACGTACCCTTCCGCGAGCGAGACTTTGCCCTCGCGGATGCTCTTGACCTCGGACCCCTCGAGCATGATGCCACATTCGAGGGTGTCGGTGATCTCGTAATCGAACCGCGAGCGGCGGTTATCGATGGTGGGAGTGTCGTTCTTTTTCTGCTTCTTTGCCACGTGTGAGATAAGGGTAGGTGTGGCGAAAGAAAGTGGGGGGATTACTCAAAGATGACAGAGTTGGAAAGCGTGCCGATGCCTTCGATTTCGATCTCTACGCGGTCGCCGTGCTGAAGCCAGACCTGTGGATTGCGGGCCATGCCAACGCCAGCGGGAGTGCCAGTCAGGATCACAGTGCCAGCTGGGAGGGTCATGCCTCGGGAGAGGTCGGCGATGAGATTGGAGACGCTGAAGACCATCTTGGCGGTGGAATCTTGCTGCATCACCTGGCCATTGACCCGAGTGGTGAGTTGAAGACTCATGGGATCGGGAATCTGGGAGGTGGGGATAACCGCAGGGCCGAGGGGGCAGAAGGTATCGAAGGACTTGCCCCGGTAGAACTGGCCGCCAGAACCCTCCTTCTGCCACCAGCGCGCAGAGACGTCATTGGCGCAGCAGTAGCCCAAGATGTGATCCGTGGCGCGATCCTGTGGAACATTTTTGGCATCGGTGCCGATGATGACGGCGAGCTCACCTTCGAAATCGACCTGGCCGCGGTCCTGACACAGCTTGGGAACGCGAATGTCGTCACCAGAGAGGCAGGCGCTCATCGGGTTTTTCGTGAAGACCATGGGCCGATCAGGAATAGCGGCGGCCTGTTCCTTGGCGTGATCGGCGTAATTACGACCAATTCCAACCAAATGGTGCAGGAAGAGGCGTTTGCTCTCACCCAGATCCACGGAAACGCCGCAAGAGGTTCGCACGAGTGAGTATGACATGATGAACTTTCCTTGATCGTGACTTAGGCGGGATCGATACGCCGCGGAGAGGGACATAGGCCAGAATCTGCACAGCGAGAAAGCAGGGCGGTTATGGCCTCAGTGCCCGGTTCACCGATGTCCACAGTCCAACGGTTGACGTACATATCGATGTATCGGTCTACACGTTCGCGCGTGATGTGCTGCCCGTCGGGGGAAGCAAGGGCAAAGGTCATGGCGTAATCGAGTGATTCGTCGCGATGCTCAAGTGCGTAGTCCAGCGACTTGCGAAGGGTCGCCGCGATGTCCTGCAAAGAGCCGGGACCGAATCGTTCATCCACATTACGTGCCACGGCATTCACACCCAGGGGCAAGGGCAGGCCAGTCTGCTCCTTCCACCACGCGCCGACATCGAGTACCAGCTGCAATCCGGCTTGGGCATATGTCACTTGACCTTCGTGGATGAGGAGCCCCGCATCGGTTTCGCCTCTGCTGACAGACGTGATCACCTGATCGAACGGCATCTCCACAATCTTGGCGTGGCCGACCAATTCTGGTGCAGCCAGTGAAAGAGTCATGAAGGCCGTCGTTGTGAACCCGGGAATCGCGAGCGAGCGGGCTGATTTCCAGTTCGCTGCCTGAGCTGGCTTGCAGACAACTTTTGGTCCATAGCCGTCGCCGAAGGAGCTGCCGCAGCGCGTCAGGCGATAACCATCCTGAACATCCAGCCATGCACGCAGTGAAAGGGCTGTGATATCGATGTCGCCAGCGGCGGCCGCGCGGCGATTGAGGACTGCGATGTCAACGGGCAACGCCCGATAGGCAAATCGGCCCGTATCGATGGCTGGCGGTGACAGTGGGGGTGTGTGCGGCGCTTCACCGTGCGCGCGAGTGACCTTGCCCGTGATCGGCCACCACATGAAGACATCGTCCGGGTCGGGCGAATGAGCAAGCGTGAGGACAGGACGTGATTGCGACATGGTGATCAGGTGCCGATGAGATTGACGCCGCAATCGACGTAGATGGTTTCGCCGGTGACGCCGCTGGAGAGTTCGCTTGCGAGATAGACGGCGGTGCGGCCGACATCGTCGCCTTCGGTCGCACGGCGGAGAGGGGCACGCTGGGCGGAGAGTTCTTCCATGGAGTTGGTGCCGCCGACGGCCGAAGAAGCGAGAGTGCGGAGATATCCGCCACTGATGATGTTGCAGCGGATTTTCTCGCCACCCAGTTCGGCGGCCAGGTAGCGCGATGTGCATTCCAGTGCGGCTTTGGCGACACCCATAACGTTGTAATGCGGCATCACCTTTTCGGCGCCGTAATAG
>CAYTYD010000151.1:0-7601 GCA_964441555.1 uncultured Phycisphaeraceae bacterium
TGATGGCGGATAGATGAAGATTGATCCACACGCGTGCTTTCGGGCACGCGTGTTTTTTATGGAAGGCACCAGGCACCAGGCACTGGGCAATTGGCGCCTGGCATTAGGGGGAGGCAGAATCGCAGGCATCGGGCATCGCTCCTGGCGGCTAGTTTGAAGCGATCAACACGTGTATACTTGCACAAGTATGCAATCATTAAAACGCGTCAAGTTGGTGAAAGAGCGGCGGGCCAATGGGGGAGCGGTCAAGATTCCGGCGACGCCATTGCAGGCGGCGGAGCGGAAGTCGCGACTGGATGACTTGCTGGATGCCGCGATGTTTCGGGCGTTATCTGATGCGACGCGGCTGCGGTTGCTAGCGTGCCTTGCCAAGTGTGCGCGGTCATGCAGTGTGAGCGAGATCGGTGAGTGCTGCGATGTGGATTTGTCGGTGGTGTCGCGGCATCTGGCGATTTTGGAAGAGGCGGGGATTGTCGGGCAGGAGCGACAGGGGCGAAACCGGCTGTATCACGTGCGATTTGAGCGTGTGAGCGGTGCTTTGCGTGGACTTGCTGATGCCCTGGATGAGTGTGCGGCGAATCGGAGCGCGAGTGGGGCGTGCTGTGCCAAGGGGTGCTGCGCGTGAGGAGCGGATCGTGCCAAACCGGGGAGTTGCCACGCGTGCTGTTTTTGTGCACGGGGAATTCGTGCCGCAGCCAGATGGCGGAGGGGTTTGGGAGGAAGTTGCTTGCGGGGCGGGCGGAAGTGGAGTCGGCGGGAACGCAGCCGCATGGGTTGAATCCGTTGATGGTGGAGGTGATGAGAGAGGTGGGGATTGATGTGACTGGGCAGCGATCCAAACTCATTCACGAGTTTGTGGGCGTGGATCTGGACCTTGTGGTGACGGTGTGTGATTCGGCGCATGAGGCGTGCCCGACGATGCCGGGAGTGAAAGTGATGCATCGGGGGTTTGATGATCCGCCGCGATTGGCGAGAGAGGCCAAGACACGGGAAGAGGCGATTGAGCATTACCGGCGGGTGCGGGACGAGATTCGCGGGTTTATCGAGCAATGGCCGGCGTGGCTCGCTGTCACGCGGCGTGACCAAGACAAGGAGTGACGCATGACGACTCAATCGAATGGTGCACAGGGAGAGGTCAAGAGTGGTGCGTGCTGCGGTCCGGAGTGCTGCACGCCCAAGGCGGAGAAGCCAGCGATGAAAGACATGCGCGATGTGGTGCGTGAGGGGTATGCCGCGATTGCGAACGTGGGATTGTTTACGACTTCAGCGCATCAAAGCGATGCGAGGGCCACGCAGAAAGCGGCTCAGAGTGTCGGATGCTGCGGGCCGACGAGTGGAGGGAATGGCGGCGGATGCTGTGGTGGATCAACGTTGACGGCTGAGCAGGTGGCGTTTGCAGTTGGATACGCGGGCGAGGATTTGAACGCGCTGCCAGAGGGCGCGAATATGGGATTGTCGTGTGGCAATCCGACGGCGATTGCAGAGCTCAAGCCGGGTGAGGTGGTGGTTGATCTGGGGAGTGGGGGCGGGTTTGACTGCTTTCTGGCGGGGCCGAAGGTGGGGGCGGGTGGGCGTGTGATTGGTGTGGATATGACGCCGGAGATGTTGAGCAAGGCGAGGCAGAATGTGGAGACGTATGCGGCGAGATCGGGGTTGCGGAATGTGGAGTTTCGACTGGGGGAGATTGAAAATCTGCCGCTGGCGGATGGTTCGGTGGATGTGGTGATTTCGAATTGTGTGTTGAACTTGAGTCCGGATAAGCCGCGGGTGTGGAAAGAGATTGCGCGGGTTTTGAAGCCGGGAGGAAGGGTGGCGGTTTCGGATTTGGCGTTGTTGCAGCCGTTGCCAGCGGAAGTGGTGGCGGATGTGGCAGCGCTGGTGGGGTGTGTGGCGGGGGCGGTGCTGGTGGAGGAGACGCGGGAGCAGATGAAGGCGGCGGGGCTACGAGAGATCGTGCTGACGGCCAAGCCGGAGTATGTGAAGGCGATGACGGATTGGCAGGATCCACTTTACAAGCGGATTGCGGTTAGTTTGCCAGCGGGAAAGACGATTGCGGATTATGTTGTATCGTTGGATATTGCAGGCAAGAAGTAGACGTGAGGAGGGGCAGCGTGTCGCAGAAGATTGATCGCTCTTTGCTGTCACGATTTCTGGCAGAGTTTGTGGGGACGTTTTGCCTGGCGTTGTTTGGGCCGGGGGCGGTGATTGTCTTTTCTAATGGCGGCGTGGCGGGATATGTGATGATCGCGCTGGTGTTTGGCGGAGTGGTTGCGGGAGTGTGCACACTGATCGGGCCGATTTCCGGGGGGCACATCAATCCGGCGATGACCCTTGCCGCGGCATTGCGGCGTGAGATTGCGTGGCTGGAGGCATTGTGGTATGTGGTGATGCAAGCGATGGGGGCGGCGGCAGGGTTCGCGGTGCTGGCTATTTCGATGCCGGGTGGGAGTTGGGATGGAGAAGCGCGACTCGGGCAGGGCGTTGGGCCGATGGGCGGGATGATTCTGGAGATGGCACTGACGGCGACGTTGATTCTGACGGTGATCATGGCACCTGCACGTTGGAAGCCGATGGCAGCTGGCGTGGTGGTGTGTCTGGGGGCATTGGTGGGAGGGGCGGCGACGGGTGCGTCTATGAATCCTGCGAGATCGCTGCCGACGTTGTTTTCTGGCCGCGGGGGTGATGTGTTGGTGTATCTGGCGGGGCCACTCTTGGGAGCGGTGGTGGGAGTGCTGATCGCCAAGATGTGGGAGCGAGATGTTTCGAAGGTGGGGATGGATCAGCGAGCGTGATCGGAGTTGAATCCGGAGATGGGGATTCATCGGAATACCATGCAGAGAGCGGCGGGCGAGGCCCGTGAACACGCTTTCTGGAGCCAAGCATGGATCTGATTCCTCATTCGACGCGGGTGGATTTGAAGGCGAAGTCTCGGGCCAAGGTGGTGGAGTTGATCAATGCGCGGCTGGCGGATGCGATTGATCTGCGTTCGCATTTGCGGCAGGCGCATTGGAATGTGCGCGGGCCGCGATTTATTGCCTTGCATGAATTGTTTGATGAATTGACGGGTGGGCTGGATGGGCAGATTGATGATTTGGCGGAGCGGGCGGGGCAGTTGGGTGGGGTGTCGTTGGGATTGGTGAGGGATGTTGCGAAGACGTCGACGCTGCCGGAATATCCGCGCGATGCGGTGTCTGGGTCACAGCATGTGGACGCGGTGGCGGAGTCGCTGGGATTTCTGGCGAATCGCTGCCGCGACGCGATTGAGGCGAGTGACAAGGCGGGGGATGCGGCGACGGCGGATTTGTTCACGGGATTGACGCGATTTTTGGATAAGTCTTTATGGTTTGTGGAAGCGCACCAGCAAGCGAAGGATTGATGTGAGATGACGGGCAGTGGATATCCAATCCAATCCGGAGTGCGGACGGATCAGCACCAGTTTCTGGCGCAGTTGCTGTGGTCGCGTCAGAAGGAGCTGGGTGAGCGGGCGGCGTGGCACCTGGTGCGGAGTCAGCCGGAGGTGGCGTCGCGGTATGGACCGGTGCCGTTTGAGCAGTGGAAGGATCATTTGGCGGGGCGGATTGGGGATCTTGCCGCGGCGGTGGATGCGGCGCGGCTTGAGTTGTTTGTGAATCAGGTGAAGTGGGCCAAGGTTGCGTTTGCAGCGCGGGGAGTGCCGACGACGGATATTGAGCATGGCCTGCGTGCGCTGCAGGCGACGCTGGTGCCGGAAATGGATCTTGAGGATGTGGGACTGATCGAGCATGCGTTGCACAGCGCGCTGGCGGGATTGCGCGATGGGCCGACAGAGTTGCCGTCGCGATTGAGTGTGGAGTCGAAGCAGCATCGGTTGGCGGCGGAGTATTTGCTGGCGATATTGCAGGGAGACCGGGTGCGGGCGAGCCGCGTGGTGGTGGGGGCGGTGAGTGCGGGGCAGGTGAGTGTGCCGGAGGCGTTTACGGAAGTGTTTGTGCCGGTGCAGAAGGAACTGGGGCGCATGTGGCACATGGGGGAAGTGAATGTCGCGGAGGAGCATTTCTCGACGGCGACGACGTTGATGGTGATGAGCCAGATTCTGCCGCTGGCGAAGGTGATGCCGCCGAATGGGAAAGTGATGCTGGCGGCGAGTGTGGAAGATAATGCGCATGATTTGGGCTTGCGCATGGTGGCGGATTTTTTTGAGATTGCGGGATGGCGGGTGGTGTATCTGGGGGCTTCGGTGCCAGCGGATGATCTGGCGGCAGGAGTGCGGGATTTTCAGGCCGATGTGGTGGCGATTTCGGCGGCATTGCCGGTGCACCTGAGAGCGGTAGAGGACACGATCGCGGTGTTGAGGTCGAGAGCGCAGCGCGGCACGGGGAGCGCGACTGCAAAGCCATTCAAGATTCTGGTGGGTGGAAATGCCTTTGCAGATGTGCCGGATGCGTGGAAGTTGGTGGGGGCGGATGGATTTGCACGCAGCGCGAAGGAAGCGGTTGAGTTGGGGAACAAGTTGGTCGGCTTAAGTGCAAGCGCTGGATGAGAATCCAGTTGAATGAACAGTGCGAAGAGGTTCAAGGAACTGAAACTCGCGGGATGGAGTGTTTATGGCTGCGCGCACCTGGCTCATCACTGGTTGTTCATCCGGGTTTGGGTTGGAGATTGCCAAATCCGCGGCAGCGCGGGGTGATCAGGTGGTCGCGACGATGCGGAAGCCCGAGGGGTTTGTGTCTCCGGGTGGAGCTGTCGTGCCCATCGCGATGGATGTGACGGATGAGGGGCAGGTGCGTGAGGTGGTGGGGCGGGTGGTGCGTGAGTTTGGGCGGATTGATGTCTTGGTGAACAACGCGGGGTATGGGTTGATCGGTGCTCTGGAGGAGTGTTCGACGGAGCAGATTCGGCGGAATATTGAGACGAACCTGATGGGGCCTTTGCACACGATGCGTGCGGTGTTGCCGGTGATGCGGGGGCAGAGGAGTGGATGGATTGTGAATATGTCGGCTGCCGCGGCGATTGAGAATTATGCGGGGTTTAGTGTGTATGGCGGAGCCAAGTGCGGGTTGGAAGGGGTGAGTGAGGCGGTGGCGGCGGAGGCGCGGCCCTTTGGTGTGAAAATCACGATTGTGCAGCCGGGACCATTTCGGACGGATTTCATTGCGCGGTCGATGGATCGGGCGAATACGGGGACGGAGTATGTGCCGACGGTGGGGAAGTTCGCGGCGTTTCTGGATGGGGTGAATGGCAAGCAGCCGGGAGACCCGGCCAAGGCAGCGGCGTTGATTGTGTCGTTGGCGGATGAGGAGCGGCCACCGTTGCGGTTGGTACTGGGGAAGTATGCGATCGGGAAGGTGAGGCGGAAGCAGGGGAGTGTCTTGCGAGAGTTGGAAACGTGGGAGGGGCGAGGGGCGGCGACGGATTTCTGAGGAATTGAGGGTTGCGGCCGCGTGTAACCGAGCACCGGGCGGAGCATCCAAGAGCACCTATGAAGTTGCTCGAACCATTGATGATGGGGAAGGTGCATGCACCGAATCGCGTGATCATGGCACCGTTGACGCGGTGTCGGGCTGGCGAGGGGTTTGTGCCCACTCCTTTGATGGCGGAGTATTACGCGCAGCGGGCCAGTGCTGGGTTGATTATTTCTGAGGCGACGCCCGTGAGCCCGTTTGGGCATGGGTATCCGAACACTCCCGGGATTTACACATCGCGGCAGGTGGATGGGTGGCGACGTGTGACGGATGCGGTGCATCAGGCGGGTGGTCGGATTGTGCTGCAACTGTGGCATGTCGGCAGAATATCTCATCAGGAGTATCAGCCCGGCGGGGTTGATCCGGTGGGGCCATCGGCGATCGCGAGCAGCGGCACAGTGCATATTCCCAGCGGCGGGCGCGTGCCGTATCCCGTGCCGCGGGCGCTGCAGACGGATGAGGTGGTGGGGATCGTGGAGCAGTTTCGCATCGGGGCGCGGAATGCGGTGGATGCGGGGTTTGACGGCGTCGAGGTGCACGGGGCGAATGGGTACATCTTCGAGCAGTTTCTGAGGCCGAACTCGAATCAACGCACGGATCGCTATGGCGGCAGCGTGCAAAATCGCGCGCGGTTGTTGCTTGAGACGCTTGATGCGGTTGTTGGTGAGTGGGGGCCGGGCCGCGTGGGCGTGCGGCTTTCACCCAACGCGAACTACCACGGAATGGAGCCGGAGGGCGCGGTCGAGACATTTTCATATGTCGCCGAACAGTTGAACGGTTTTCCACTGATGTATGCGCACTTCATGCGGGCGCTAGAAGGCGATGCATCGAAGTTGGTGGTGAACACGCCGATTGCGCACTATCGCAAGCTTTTCAAGGGGGCATTGATCACCAACGGCCTGCTGACTCCGTTGGATGCAGAGGGATATCTGTCGCGCGGGGAGGCGGACGCCGTGGCGTTCGGCAAGTTGTTTATTGCGAATCCGGATCTTCCGGCCCGCATCCAAAGGAGCGGACCGTACAACACGCCGGATGAGGCCACGTTCTATTCGAGCGGGCCCAAGGGGTATACGGATTATCCGGTTCTGGCGTGAGAACCAGCAATCCATTTTCAGCAGAGACTTCGTCATAGAGGAGATTCGCATGTCCACAATCACGTTGATCACCGGCGCCAACAAGGGCATCGGCTTTGAAACCGCCCGCCAGCTCGGCAAGCTGGGGCACACGCTGCTCATTGGGGCGCGGGATGCCTCCAAGGGCAGCGCGGCTGTGGAGGTCTTGCGCAAGGAAGGCGTCTCCGCGCAGTGGATCGCGCTGGAAGTGACGGACGCCAAGTCGATCAGCGCCGCCGCGGCGACGATCGAGAAGCAGTTTGGCAAGCTGGATGTGCTGATCAACAATGCAGGCGTGGTTTCGTACACCGCGGACGGCCCGGCGAGTACCACGATGGACGCCGCGTTTCGCTCGACCTTTGAAGTGAATTTCTTTGGCCTGATCGCGGTGACGCAGGCGTTCCTGCCCCTGCTCAAGAAGAGCGCGGCGGGGCGAATCGTGAATCTCTCCAGCATACTGGGGAGCATCGCCGAGCACGCTGATCCCAATTCAGGGATTTTCAACTTCAAATTCACGGCGTATGACTCCAGCAAGGCCGCAGTGAACATGTACACCAACCACCTTGCCCACGAGCTTCGCGGCACGTCGATCAAGGTGAATGCCGCGCACCCCGGCTGGGTGAAGACGGACATGGGCGGCCCGGATGCGCCGATGGAGATCGTCGACGGAGCCAAGACCAGCGTGATGCTCGCGACACTTCCGGCGGATGGCCCCAGCGGCGGCTTTTATCACATGGGCGTTCACATGCGCTGGTGAGATAGCCAGCTCGTCGCACTGCTGTAATCAATGTGGTAATCTCTCCGTTCACGCTTCGGTATCGCCTGAGGCGGGTGCGGAGGGTTTTTTATGTACGGATCGTTCGGGGCAATTTTCGGCCTGTGCTGCGGCGTCTTGGTAGCGGGTGCGCTGGCCGGGTGTGCCGCGACGCAGGAGCGGTCGCCAATGTCCAAGTGGGCGATTGCGATTCACGGCGGAGCGGGGACGCTTTCCAAGACATCGCCACCGGAAGAAGTCGCGGCATATGAGCATTCGCTGAAGCTTGCGCTC
>CAYTYD010000152.1:0-7583 GCA_964441555.1 uncultured Phycisphaeraceae bacterium
GGAGGAGCGTGGCGGCGATCTCCTTGGGCTGGTTGAAGAAATTGGTGTAGGTGTGGCCGCACTTGATGGTGGCGAGGAATTGCGAGAGGGTGATGAAGGTTTCGGGGAGGGCGCGGTCTTGTGAGGCGAAGGTGTTGAGTGCATCCCAGCGGACAGAAAGGTCGGCGGGAGTGGTGTAGCGGTAGAGGCCGGGATGGATCGCTTCGAGCGATTGGCGGAGGATGGCGAGATCTTTTTGAAGGTCAGCGGCGGAGATTTGCGAAACGGGAGTGGATGAAGCCGGGGTTGCCTGCGCGGGCTCGGTGTGGAGAGATGCGAGGGAGAGACGAGCTGAGGCGGCGAGCAAGACGAGGGTGCAGATATTGGACATAGCGTGTCATTCGCCAAGTTGTGCCGCGTGGATTCGCCTGGAAATCAGGGTGTTGCCGGAGGGCGCGGCGAGTCGAAATCGTCCCATTCTTGGGGAGTGCGAGGCCAATCGTCACCGAGTAGTCGTGAAAGAGAGCGATCGGCGAGGACCTTGCCATTGGTCTGGCAGGTGGGGCAGTAATTGAACTCATTTTCAGCGCGGACGATGCGCTGGACCTTGGTGCCGCAGACTGGGCAGGGCTTGCCGAATTTGCCGTGGACGGCGAAATCGGGGCGGAAGGCGGTGATATCGCCGGGACCGGGAAAGGTGTGCGAGAATTCGGAATGGAGGCGGGCGATCCAGAGGTTGAGCGTGGAGGGGATGGCTTGTGCGAGGCGCGACCATTCGTCGGTGGTGAGGCGCGAAGTGTGCGTGATGGGAGAGAGTTTGGCGGCGTGGAGGATTTCATCGCTGTAGGCGTTGCCAATGCCGCTGATGGTGTGAGGATCGGTGAGAGCCCGCTTGAGGGTGCGATTGGGGAGACGGAGGGCGGCGATGAGTTGATCGGGGGTGGATGCGAGGGGATCGATCCCACCGGGATTGAGAGTGTTGATACGGTCGGTGGGGAGGATGTGGAGGGAGGCGCGCTTTTTCTGGCTGGCTTCGGTGAGGGTGAGTGTGCCAGCGGACGTGCGGAGACGGGCGAGTTCGATTTTGTTCGGCAGGCCGGTTCTGGCGTGGGAATCGACCCAGCGGAAGCGGCCTGCGATCATGAGGTGAATGACGAGTGAGAGGTCGTTGTCGCAGGAGATGACGATGCGTTTGCCGAGGGTGGAGATGTCGGTGATGCGATGGGTGTCTATGGAATCAACGGGAGGATCAAACGTGCGGAGGAGGAAGGGGGAGCGGATGAGGAGAGAGTCAACGGTGGCGTGAAGCAGCCGCTGTTTCAGGCAATCCCGGTAGGTGTAGATGTCTGGGAGTTCAGGCATGGGGACTTCGTGGGTGTGGCATGATTATGGGCGTTTGTGGATGGGCGTGGCGGGGTGCGTTGGTATTGCGAGATGTGGTATGCTGCGGGGCAGTGGGAGGTGCGCATGGCTATTGATCCGATGCTGTATCAGAAGTTGTCGGGGCGCAGCGGCGACCCGATGTCGCGGATGGGCGAAGTGCTCGCGAAGGACGTGAAGGCCAAGCACGCGCGGGACGAGATGCCAAAAGGGGTTGCGGGTGGTTTGGGCGTCAACCGCAAGCCAGGCATCTGGGCAAATATCTATTGGTGGGTCAAGGACAAGATGCGGCCGCAATGAGCGGGGTTTGGGATAGGCGGCGGAGTAGGCAATCTGTCTGGGGCGTTTGCCTCAGGTTGTGCTTTTGTCCGCCTGCGGTTGGTGGCGGCTCTTGGCGCGTCTGGTATGCTGCGACACCGTATTCGCGGGGTGCTCTGCCAGTTCGAAGCCAGTTTAACGCCAATTCAAAGAGGGTGATGACATGTCGAAGCGCGTTTCGCAAATTCGAATCGGTTCGAAGGACACTGCTGCTGCGACGGCTGCGGCATGGGTACTGATCACGCTGGCGGGAATGTGCAGCGGCGCGTCGGCCGCGGATATCGCGCGGGTGGTCAGTCATGACGGCGTGTCGGTGATCAATGCGGCGAAAGTTGAGATTGCTCGCACACCGGCGACAGTGAGAAACCTGCAGCAGTTTGGGAAAGAGGGTGGAGCGGCGGCGTTGATCTGGGATGAGGTGGTTGGTGCATCGAGCAATGAGATGTACGCCTTTTCTCGCGATGGAGTAATGTGGTCGCGCCCGATGCAACGGGATCTGAAGACGTTGAATCTGCGGTGGATGCGGTTCGACCCGCTGGTGGTGGATGCGGCAGGAACGGTGCCGGAAGCGCTGGCATCGGATAACGGAGTGGTGATTGTCCAGCTCGTGGTGCCACCATTTGATGCGGTTTTGCAGCAGTTGGCGGCGGCAGGTGTGGAAGTGTTCGCATCGCTTCCGGAGACAGGATTGATCGTGCGTGCGGAGGGGGTGGCACTGGAAGCGTTGCATCGGAATGAGTTTGTGCGTGCGGTGGTGCCGTATCTCGCGGCGTACAAGACCGAGCCGATGATCGTGAAGGGGTACCTGAGCAGCGTGGTCGGAGATGGAGAGGATGCCGCTGCTGCGCGAAGGGTGTTTGAGGCGAATTGGGGCAAACCATACGTCGAGGGGATGGAGCGGTTGCGTGCCGGTGGTGTCGCGAGCTTCTGGATTCAGGTGCATCAGCCAGGATTGGTGATGAAGGAGAAGGTGGCGGCGGCGATCACTGGTTGGGGCGGAGTGGTTCAGGATGTGTCGCCGGATGATTACCTGATGCGTGCTGAATTGAACCAGGAGCAGTTCGTCAAACTGCTTGGTTTGGCGGAGGTTGCGTTCGCCGATCCGTGGGGTATGGCTGAGAACGACATGGATATCGAGCGCACCCTGATGGGTGCGAATGCGGTGGAGGCGGCGACGGGATTTTCTGGCGAAGGTGTGCGAGCTGAGGTGATGGATAGCGGTGTGCGGAACACGCACGTGGCACTTACCGCAGCGAACGTGCGATTGAATAACCCCGGGGATACCAGCCATGGCACGAGCACGTTTGGCATTCTCTTTGGAACCGGCGCGAGCAACGCCGCAGCACGGGCATTGCTGCCGGATGCAGAGGCCAAGTACTTTTACGCATACTCGGGATTGCAGGGGTTCGGTGGAACCGCAAGTCGGCTCACGGTGACGCAGACGTCGGTGAACACCAACAACATCGTCGTGCAGAGCAATAGCTGGGGAAGCCCACTGACAACGGCGTACACGACCACCTCGAATGGAATGGACAACATCATCTGGCAGACAGGACTTTTGATCTGCCAGTCGCAGAGTAATGCTGGCACGCAGAACTCCCGTCCGGAAGCATGGGCCAAAAACGTTCTGGCTGTGGGCGGAGTGGTGCACGGCAACGATACCAATCGCACGAATGACAATTGGAGCGGAGGCGCATCGATCGGGCCCGCAGCGGACGGGCGCATCAAGCCCGAATTGGCAAATCACTACGACAATGTGCTGACGACGAGTAACACATCAGACACGTCGTACACGGCGACATTCAACGGCACATCGTCGGCCACGCCGATCACGGCGGGATACATGGGGCTGATCTTCCAGATGTGGCATGGCGGCATCTTCCCTGGATATGGACAAGGCGCGAGCGTTTTTGCCAGTAGGCCGTCTTTTGTGACGGCTCGGGCGCTCGCTGTGCACTCGGCATATCGATACAACTGGACCTCCGGCGGCAGCAATGCCACCATCAACCGCAATGTGCAGGGGTGGGGCGTGATCGACATCGAGCGTCTGCGCCAGATGGGTTCATCGATGTACATCATCAATGAATCGCGCAATCTGCTCGCCGGGCAATCAGCGACGTACACGTTTGAGGTGGCAGATGGCACACCAAACATGGCGGTCACCATGGTGTATCGCGATCCCCCAGGAACAACCTCGGCGACGATTCACCGCATCAACGACGTTTCGGTGAAGGTGACGGCCCCGGATGGGCAGATCTACTGGGGTAATAACGGTTTGAATGCAGGAAATGTGTCGAGCGCAGGTGGTTCATCTAACACCCGCGACACCATGGAGAATGTCTTCCTGAGCCAGCCCCGTGGTGGACGATACACCGTGCAGATCTTTGCGGATGTGGTGACGCAGGATGGCGACCCACGTACGGTGGGCGTGAATGATGTGACATTTGCATTGACGGTGACTGGTGGTGCGCGCACGCCGGTTCGGGTGCTTTCGTTGGATGCGGCGCGGAGCGCCTCGTGCGGCGATGGAACGTCGTTGTCATTGGGGAGTGGACCGGCGTATGCGCGACTTCGGGATTGGATGGCGGATCCCCGGCGATTCGGCGGCGCTGGCGCGTTTGATCGGCCGGTGAATCTGTTGCCAGCTGTGGGAGCGATTTCTCCCGCTGTGTTGGCCAATGCGGACGTGGTCGTGCTGACTCAGCCCGCAACTTCGTTGACGTCATGTGAAAGGGGCTACCTCAAGCGGTTTGTTGAGCAGGGGGGTGGATTGGTCGCGCTGTACGACGACGCGGCTGCAGACCTTTCAGCAGCCGTTGGCGCAACTGCGGGCAGTGATGGCACCTCGGGGACATTCACACCGAATGGTGGCACTGGTCCGGTGCTGGCCGGGCCATTCGGCGCTGTGAGTGGCGGATTGAATGGCGGAGCGCACGGCACCTTTGCGACGCTGGGGAGTGGTACCGCGCTTCTGACCAGCACGGCTGGCGTGGTGTCCGGCTTGTTCACCGTGGGAAGCGGACGCGCGGTGATCACTGCGGACGGGGAGTGGGCGAGTGATGCCACGGCGGATTGCATTCAACCCGGATTGCCCCTAACTGCGAATGAGCGGTTCTTCCTGAATGCCCTGGCGGCGGTGACGCCGAGCTTGCCAATTTCGTACACGTTCCCATCGTGTGCGGCGGACTTCAACTGCGATTCGACCATCGACTTCTTTGACTATCTGGACTTTGTCGCGGCGTTCTCTGCGGGCAGCGCGGGAGCGGACTTCAACCAGGATGGTGTGATCGACTTCTTTGATTACCTTGACTTTGTGAGTGTCTTCGCGACGCCATGCTGAAGGAAACCTGAAACCGGCGGGGAACACAATCCTTGACGACTACTCTCGTTCGCATGGAACGTGTCGGGAACGAGTTAGGGATTGACAGCTTTGCGGCACTGCTCGAGAAGGCAGTGGCGAAGCGGCGTGGTCTCTTGCACTCGGCGGGGGTTTCTGATGCGTGCCGCGTTTTCTCGGGGGCGGCGGATGGCATGGATGGGGTTTTTGTGGATCGGTACGGGGTGGGGGCAACGCTGATCGTGTATGAAGGACGGGCGCCTGAGTGGTTTGATGCCCGGGCTTTAGGGCCGGTTGTGCTGCGCGTGCTGGAGCCGTGGGGTGTAAAGGGGGTATATCACAAGCCCTTTGCCAGGGATCGCTCGAAACTGGGTGGAGAATTGCCCAAAGAGGTGACGGACCCTGAGCCATTGTGTGGCATGCGTGTGGATGAGGCGCTGGTGATTCGCGAGCATGACTACCAGCTTGAAGTGCGTCTATTTGATGGATTGTCGACCGGGATTTTTCTGGATCAGCGCGAGAATCGAAAGTGGGTGCAGGATGGCGTGAAGGCGCGAGTGCATCGAGGAGCGACGCCAAAAGTGCTGAACACCTTCGCATACACCTGCGCGTTTTCGGTGGCAGCTGCACAGGCGGGAGCGCTCACCACAAGCGTGGATGTGTCGCCCAGGTATCTGGACTGGGGAAAGCGGAACTTTGCGTTCAATGGAATCGATGTTGAGTCAGAGGGGAACGGGCATCGATTTGCGCGAATGGACACGTTTGAGTTCTTTGAATATGCCAAGCGCAAGGGATTGCGGTACGACCTGGTGATTCTTGATCCGCCGAGTTTTTCGGCTGGCTCAAAGAAGAAAGGGATCAGACCCTGGAGCTCGGTGAGCGATTATCCGGATCTGATTCGGGCGGCTCGGGGAGCGCTGGAGCAGCACGGAGTCATCTTTGCATCAACGAACACGGTGGAGTTGTGCAGGCCAGGGCGATTGCAGCAGTTGATTGTGAAGGCGATTGGAAGGGAGCCGCGTTGGCTGAACCTGCCTGAGGCACCTTTGGATTTTGCCAGAGACAAAGAGCGATTTGCGGCAGTCGCGTTTGCGCCTTGAGTGGTGATCAGTACGAACAGCGAGGCGTGTGAAGAAGGAGGCGATCGCCGTCAACTTTCTCACGCCACGCTGTTCACGACGCCATCGATCTGGCGGAGAATTTCCAGATCAAACTGCTCGGGGCTGAAGCGTTCGGCGTGGGCGCGGCAGGCGAGAGCATCGCTCGGGCAGCGGCGCGACGCGGCGGCCATGGATTCAGGAGTGATGTCGTGAAAAAAGGCACCGGTCTGACCATCGAGGACGGTGTCAAGTGCACCACCCTGGGCCAAGGCGATGACGGGTGTGCCGCAGGCTTGGGCTTCGAGGGCGACGATTCCGAAATCCTCGACTTGGGGAAAGACGACGAGGCGTGCGCGGCGGTAGAGCTCCACGAGTTCGGAATCGCTGACACGTCCGAGGAACCTGGTATTGGGTCCAGCGAGTTTTTTCAGGCGTTTGAGTTCGGAGCCGGTGCCGGCGATGCGGAGCTCTCGTCCTTCGCGCTGGGCGGCTTCGATGGCCAGATCAACGCGCTTGTAGGGTTCGAGAGCACCGACATAAAGCCAGAAACTTTCGCGAGCGACCAGGGGATCGGGAACGAACTTGTCGAGGCGCACGAAAGGATGCACAATCGCGGCATCGCGTTCGTAGCATCGGTGCACTTCTCGCGCGGTGTGCCGCGAATTGGCGATGTATCGAGAAACGTTCACGCTGGTTTTCTTATCCCAGCGGCGGAAGGACTCGCCATACCAGCGGAGTCCGGCGCGACGCAGGCGGCTGCCCTGTTCGTACTGCTCGGACTGGCTCCAGACCCAGCGGGCAGGACTATGGCAGTAACACAAGTGCGGGACACCCTTGGGGGCGCGCAGGCCTTTGATGGCCGCCGAACTCGTCGAGAGGACGAGATCAAACGGTGCTCGGCGGTGTTCGGCGGCAAGTCTTGAGCCCAGCCACCAGACCGCGCGGGGGTACAGGGGCAAGGCCCAGCGACGGAGTGAGGTTCTTACGCCGGGAAGACGGCCCAGGGGCCACGCCACATGGCGAGCGGCATCCACGCTGGGGCCGATCGGGCGGCCATCATCAAACATGGTGTAGATGCCAGCCAGGTTGTGTTCACGCTGGATGAGGGAGGCGAGACGTTCGAGGACGTGCTCGCCGCCACGAACGCCGCAGAGCCAATCGTGGGCCAGGGCGATTCGGAGTCTGCGTGCGGGTCGATCTGCGGGCAAGCCCAGCGGAATGGCGGTGACCGGTGCGGTGACTTCTACCGGTCTAGTCAGGAGGGCAGCGAGATTGTGGTTGCCACTGGCCGAGCCCGGCATCAAAGATGATGCGACTGAGGAGGGGGGCAGAGATGGACCGAGCGAATCGGACATGAGGGCGGGAACGAATCGATGATATTTCCGGACGTGCACTGAGCGGGAAACAAAAACCCTGCCGAGTGGATCGGGAGTTTAGGAGCCAGCATGGCGTCGGGCAGCACGAAGCGG
>CAYTYD010000153.1:0-7551 GCA_964441555.1 uncultured Phycisphaeraceae bacterium
TGTCTCGGCGGAACTTGATCTACCATCGACGGCATGCCGAACTCTGCTGGTACATCTCGCCCAGTCTCCAGCCCAACCCTTGTCTCTGCCGGTGAGGTGCAGCGAGAGATCGATGAATTCGCCCAGACATTGATGGGACTGCGGCAAACCATTGCACGTGTGGTGATCGGGCAGAGTGAAGTCATTGAGTATGTGCTGGCGGGGCTTTTCACCGGAGGTCACGTCCTCCTCGAAGGGGTTCCGGGGACGGGAAAGACGCTGCTTGTGCGCACGCTCGCACGAACCTTTGCGCTTTCCTTCGGGCGCATCCAATTTACCCCTGATCTGATGCCCGCCGATATCACCGGAACCATGGTGGCCAATGAGGTGATGAGTTCGGGCTCGGTCACTCGTGAATTCCGTTTCCGCCCCGGTCCGGTCTTCTGCCAACTTCTGCTCGCGGACGAAATCAACCGCGCGACACCGAAAACCCAATCGGCGCTGCTTGAAGCCATGCAGGAGAAGTCCGTTTCTGCGGCAGGAATTACTCATGCGCTGCCCAAGCCGTTTGTGGTGCTCGCCACTCAAAATCCGATCGAGCAGGAAGGTACTTATCCGCTACCGGAGGCCCAGCTCGATCGCTTTCTCTTGAAGGTTGTCGTGCCGATGCCCAGCCGCGCTGAGCTTGGTGCCATCATTGATCTGACAACTGGCATTGAAACTGATCCCATCGAGCCCGTGATGGATGCTGCGAACATTGAGAGATTCGCCGGCATGATTCGTCAGGTGGTGCTCACGCCGTCACTTCGCGATTTCATATCACGACTGGTGATCTCCACGCAACCGTCGTCGCTGCGATCCATGTCTGATGCGACGGCGTTTTCTTCTGCTCAGGTCGAACAATTCGTGAGACTGGGCGCATCGCCTCGCGCAGCGCAGTCCATTGTGCTCGCAGCCAAGTTCCGCGCCATGTCCGAAGGCAGATCAGCGGTGTCGCTCGATGATGTGAAGTGGGCCGCTGCGCCCGCAATTCGTCACCGCATTGTGCTGAACTTTGAGGCATCAGCAGAGGGAATCAGTGCCGATTCAATCATCGCCAACCTTCTGCTCACCTTGCCGGTAGATCAATCGTGATCTCCACGCGTTCCATCCGATTCCTTGCGTTTTGGGGTGCAGGCATCGGCGTCGCCCATGTCTTGGCTGAGTCCTCACGAGGTGTTCAGCCCGCGACGGACGCAAAGTCGGTTGCGATGCATGCGGACCCATTCGCACCGACGCTGCGATTTGAGAATGGCCCCGTGATTGATGTCGTGCCCGGGCGCACCGCTGTTGTGGTGTTTGACCCCGAGTGGCAATTCAAACTCTCGGCTCAGCCCACTGTGAAACTGGATGATGGGCGAAACATTCCCGCTTCCCGCAGGCGCATTGTGGTGCGGCCGTCATATGTCATTCCCGCGTGGATCAGCGATCCTGGCGACTGGACCACTGTTGATGTTGGTGCCCCCTTTCCAGCGGACCAGACGAGAACTCTGACCGCTGAAGCCATGACGCTGGATCTGCCTTTTGACGCGATTGGTCAAGGCGTATGGGTGGACGGCCAGCGTCTCGGGTTGAACTGGCTGATCACCCCGCAGATCCTTTCGAATCTGAGCGATGCCGAGGGATTGCAATGGCCTCCCGCATTGAATGCTGATCAACGTCAAGACTCTTCCTTGCTCGCCAAGCTGGCACCACTTTCTCGATCTCCGATGACCAGGTGGCGATACCGCCTGTTGATTGATGGGCTCCAACCACGCAACACTCCGGAGAATGCGCAGTTTCGATATCAAGATGAATTGCTCGAAGCACTCGCACAGCAGCAGGAGATGAGTTGGCAACACGGCCTGGCCAAGATCAAGCAGGCAGGGCCTCTCTCCGCGGAACACGACGCATCACATCAGGTCACGCGAGCACTGACGCAGATCGTTCGCCTTGACAAAGAGGGAACAACAGTCTGGCTTCCGAGCTGGATTGAGAACCCTTCGGCACTCAACCAGCTGCTTTCGGACCTTGTTGCACCAAACCTCAAACCATCAGACGCCGCCAATCGGGCACTCGCCTTTGCGGAATTGTCGCCACCGCTGATCACATGGATCGTGGATGACGTAGCCGGTCTGCACCCGGCGACACGAGGCGCAATGCCCTTGGCGGCAATTCTTAATCTGAAGGAACGTCCTGCCGCGCTTTCGGCCCAGATTCTGGATCGCAGCGGCAGGGGTCACAGCCCTGGCAGCGACCTTCACGTCATCGCCCCGGAATCCGGACTTCTGGTCAATGATCTTGCACCACCTGTGGGCATCGATCTCACGGATTCGCCGGCGCTACACGTTGAAGGTGGCAGCACTAAACGCCGTCTGACGATTCAAGCGGGGCCTTTGGCGGTCATTCCGCCGGGCCTGACATGCGCACCATTCATTGCAGATTGGCGTCAATCCGATTTGATTCGCGAAACGCCGCAAAGCCGAATTCAACCAGGATTAACAGCGCATCTGTCATACCGAGCCGCGCTCCGCGGAGATGATTCCCCTGATTCACCCAGTGGCTGGGTTCTTCTGATGGAACGCAGATCACTTCCTGAATCACACGCTGAGAAAGACGAGAGCATTCGAGTCGTGTGGGGGCCTAGACAGCGGGAAACTGTGTTGTCTGTATCGCGAGCCGAGTCAAACTCCAGTCTTGAGTTTCGACAGTTCATCGACCCGGCAGGAACCTGGTATGTCGAAATTCCTCTTCCCGCCAGTGCCATCGAACGGGACGGGCTGCTGCAACTGGGACTGATTTGGAATGGTGGAACAGGATTGCGGGCAAGTTGGCCGCGCGCGATGCTTCCCGACGATGTTTCGCCGGGACGAGCGCTTCTCAACCTGAACGTCTGGTGAAGCTCTTCACCACGCGATCACACATCAATGTGAACGGCCACACCCCTCACAGGTGCCGCCATTTCGAGCGGCCTGCTGCATGATGAGCTCAAGTGCCAAAGGTGTCCCACTCCCCTTCTGCATGTCCACGAAGAACTGCTTGGGCGCGGCAACGGAGACCGGAGCCGTCTGCGCAAGGGTTCTGGCGTCATACACGCGGCCATTCTGGATCACGGTTGAGATGGACTCGGTCTTGCGGATATCGGTGGTTGGATCCTGAGAAAAGAGGATCATGTCGGCGAGCTTGCCGACCTTGATCGAACCCAAGTCCTGATCAAGACCGATATACCACGCGCCGTCGATGGTTGCCGCACGCAAGGCCTCGTGCGGAGTCATGCCACCCTGCACGAACATCCACATTTCCCAGTGAGCTGCCAGACCGGCAAGCTGGCCGTGTGCTCCCAGGGTCGGGCCACCACCCTTGGAATCCTTACTGACGATGCCGGCTTGTTTGGCATCCAGAACTCGCTTGGCGATTCCGGCCGATTTGATGTGATTCCATTCTTCATCCGGAGCATCGGTGCGGCGGCGCGAACGGGGATCGACGATGAAGCGAGGCACAAAGGTCATCAGGTGTTCATTTGCCCACACCTGTGTTTTCGCATACCAGTAATTCTCACCGCCCATACCGCCATAGGCGACACCAAGGGTTGGTGTATACCCGGTCTTGCTCGCGCCCCACAGCGTGGCGGCATCGTTGTAGATATTCTCAACAGGGAGTGTGTGTTCAACGCTGGTATGGCCGTCAACCACCATGCTCATGTTGTGTTGATACAACGCGCCGCCCTCCGGCACCACCATCATGCCGACGCGGCGGGCGGCCTCCATCACCATCTGACGCTGATCACGTCGGGGCTGGTTGTAGCTCTTGACGCTGAAGGCCCCCACCGCTTTGAGACGCTTGAGGTGAAAGATTGCGTCGTCGAGCGATTCGACCTCAGCGCGATAGGCACCTTGCGCGCCGTAGAGAATCGTGCCGGTTGAGAAGACTCGCGGTGAAATAATCATGCCTGCCTTCTGCATTTCGCTGGCGGCAAAGATCATCTCGGTGTCGTTGCTGGGGTCGTGAATGGTGGTCACACCAAAGGCGAGATTGGCCTGACTGACCCAATTCCGCTGCGGCGTGATGCCACCGGCACCCTGGGCACCGTGGGCATGGACATCAATAATGCCCGGCATGAGCGTGCCGCCCTTGCCATCAATGACCGTGGCACCGGCGGGAATGGTCACTGCATCGCGAGAGCCGACGGCATCAATGCGATTGCCCTTGATCACGACAACGCCATCAGCAATGGCTTCCATGCCGCGAAGAGATGCACTCCACCGTCCAGCGGCTTTGGCATCTTCCATCGTCAGTATTTTGACGTTGGCGATGGCGATGACGCTGGCGGATCCATCGGCACGGGTTGGGGTATCCCAAGTGCCCTGGAGCGTGATATGGCTGGTGGCGATTTCGGGCTTGAGGGGTTCGGGAACTTCGCTGCCAACGTTGATGTCGCGGATGGCAAACTGCGAGGCCGCCATGGCTTCGATCACGCTCTTGGAATACAAATCGGCACCCAGAGACCAATGAATGCGCGTCGAATCTCCGGACCAGTGAATGCCGTAACCGGCATCATCGCTGAGCTTGAAGACCGGCACGTTGCGCGCACCCGGACCGACATCGATCGCTCGACCCGCATCAACAAAGGGCGTCACATACAGCTTGTAGCGTTCAGCAAAGACAACCCATTTGCCATCCGGGCTGATACGCCACTCGGTGGCCCAACTGCTCTTATAGAGCGTGCGGTCTGATTCCTGGGGATTGGTGCCATCGACGGGAACGCTGACCAGAGAAACGTTGTCGGAATCGCTTCCTCCATCACGAACGGTGAGGAGCACGCGGGAAGGGTCGCTTCCAAACTGCGGATTGCCGCCGCGGGTGCTGATGCGGCGCGAGGACCATGCACCACCCTGCGACGTCGCGATGTAGACGCCCTGATCGCGGCTCCAGAGCGGGCTGGTGAGATATCCGCCGCCGCCGCGTGAATAGGCAAGGGTGTTGCCATCCGGGGCAAATGCCAGATCAGAATAATGACCGGGCGTGGTGGTGATGATGGTTTCGCGACCATTTTCCGAGACGACGATCTGGCCAAGTCCCTCATCGGTCCAACGCACGAAGGCCAGCCGCTTGCCATCACGCGACCACGCGGGGAAAAACTCGAAGGAATCCGTCGCCGTGGTCAATCGCTGAGGCGTGCCAACTTGCGACGAGGCGTATGGAGCTGTCCAGATGTGACCTAGTGCCTGAAACGCAACGCGATCGCCGGTCGGTGAGATCGAGGCATCGCGCACCATTTTGATATCAAACGACGTCTGCCCGGCCGGAGCAACGGGCACGGGGAACCGAACCGCTTCGGCGATCTGGCGTGAATCGCGAATGCGAAAGGGAATGGTGTCGGCCTTGCCCGAAGAGAGATCGACGCGGCGGATCTTTCCTGCGGCCCAGAGCACGATGGACTTTCCATCTGGCATCCAGGACATGGCGGGATAGACACCGTGAACGGCCCAGGTTTCCTGGTTGTCACGTTCGAGTCCGGAATAGATCTGGCGAGTCTGACCACTGTCGAGATCGAGAATGAAAAGCGTGGTCTGATACCGCACGCGGCGGACGAATGCGAGAGACTTGCCGTCCGGGCTGGGAACCGGGCGGCACGCTCCACCCGGACCGCCGATGACGCGCTCGGTCTTCTGAGTCTTCAAATCCAAACGGTCGATGGCGTAAATACCAGGATTGGAATCCTTGTCGTATTCAAAGCCGCCACCAGCAGAGGCGTCAAAGCTGTAGTACAGATAACGCCCATCGGGAGACATCGCGGGCTCGCCGGTGTCTTTCTGTTCTGAGGTCTTGTTGGTCAGTTGCTGACCATCGGTCTTGGCACTGGCGTGGTACAGCCACATTTCGCCGGCACCCAGACTGCGGCGACTGGTGAAGTGCTTGCGGGCGATGATGGACTGGCTGTCCGGCGTCCAGATGGGTTGCGTCATCAGGCGAAAGGTCTCACGGGTGATCTGCCGGATCTGCGAGCCATCGGTCTTCATCACCCAGATGTTGTCGCCTCCCTTGCCTCCTTCGCCGGTTCGGTCGGAAACGAACGCGATGGACTTTCCATCGGGGCTGAAGCGGGGCTGCATATCCCACTGCTTGCCGGAAGCGATGCACTTGACCTGCGAACCATCTGCGGATCCGCCGATGGGCATGGTGTACAGATCGCCCAACAGGTCAAAGGCGATGGTGCTGCCATCAGGAGAGACATCAAGGGATATCCATGTGCCTTCGTCGGTGTCGAGGGGGGCATCCTTCCATCCCCAGCCACCCATGGCGCCGTTGCTGGGAGGATTCGCGACATCCCACTTGCCATCAGAGCCGTCGTTGACGGGTTTGACCTGCGGGGCTGGTGTTGGCGGGACGACTGGCTGTGTCGGTGCCTGAGCGCAGGCGATGGATGCGGAAAGCCCTGCGCACAAGGCAATCAGGTGGGCGCTGGGAACGACAAGTGCATTGGCCATGAACGGTCTCCGGCGGCGGGCCCCTTTCGCCTGCCGCGAGACGAGGTTATCCCACAACTTTCGTGGCGCTGGGCGGTATGCTGTGCGAATGGCACTCTCTCTCCCCATCGCGACTCGTCTTGGTCAATCAATAGCCATTTTCGCGACCCTTTGGTCCCTTGGTGGATGCACTGCGGCACATCGTGGACAGATTCGCCATGAGTCGGCGATACGAAACCCACCACCGGGCCAGATTGAACTTGTAGGCGGGGTGGAGTGGCCTGCTTTCCCGGCGAAATGGTGCGGCACATGGGCGGGATCGTGCCGCGTCATCAAGGACAACGAGATCGCCATGACGTTTCACATGGAACTGGCCATCATGCCGGTTGCGCGTGCGGACAGCACCATGCCACCGGATGCGACGAGCGAGGAAACGACGCCACAGAAGGGCGACCGATACACCTGGACCATCACCTATGCCAAGGATGCCAATGACACCAAAGCCGACAGCCCGACAAGGCAGGTGAGGCCGTACACGCTGATCGTGAATGATGCCGAGAAGGGTGCGTTTACCGTCGATGAGGGGGGTGGACTGCTGCTACCGATGCACGACATGGCAGGGCCGCTGTATTGCACGTTTGAGGTCGGTGGCCGAACGCTGGTCGCACGCTACGGACCGGAGTTGCTCGGCCCGAACCCGACAATCAGCGTTGAGATTCTGACCTTTGATCGGGCGGGTTTCGCCGCGGTCGGACCTGCTGAGGTGAAGGTGCGCTCGGGTTCACCGCAGACGTTGCAGGCAGGCATTCTGAGGCGAAAACTCTGAACTCGCTACAACGCAAGGGGCCCAGTGCTGTCTGCGAAGGTGGGCTGCGGACATCCAGCCCGCTGCAGCATGCTGAGGTAGAGATTGCACAAGGGTGTTTCGCGCGGCGACTGCACCAGGCGGCCGGTCTTCAACGAATCAAAGCTTGCATCGCGGGCGTCGTTTCCGCCGCGCCCAGCGAGGATGATGGGAAGATCCTCGTGATTGTGCTTGTTGCCATCGCTGATGCCGCCGCCATAGAGCACGAGCGTGTTGTCGAGC
>CAYTYD010000154.1:0-7517 GCA_964441555.1 uncultured Phycisphaeraceae bacterium
GGGTACGAGGATCAGGGCCTGCCTCTGCCCTTACTTCCGCTCGGCAACCTGCTTCTTGCGGTCTGCGGCATCCGCCAGTTCCAGCGATTCCCGCATCAGACGCCCCACCTTGAATTTGACAGTCTTGCGTGCGGGAACATCCACCCGCTGCATGGTCTTGGGGTTCTGAGCAGTACGCTGAGCGCGCTGACGCACCTCAAAGACGCCGAAATCGCGAAACTCAAGCCGGTTCCCCCGCTTCAATTCCACGATCACCTGGTCCAGAAACTCCTGCACCGTCGTCTTCACGTCGTTGCGGCTGATTTTCGACTTGGTCGAAATCCGCTCGATGATCTCTTTCTTCGTGACTGTTGGCATCGCACTCTCCCGCCGGTCAGGGCCCGGCGGCCCACACAAGTTATGGACAAACGCAGGGCCACAGCACAGCGCAAGTCCTTGTCAATACAAGACCCACCAGCGTACGCCGCCCGCCTGCACCGCGAACGTGAATCCCTTCACGTTGCTCGGCGTGCCGCGCAATCGACACCCGCACACACCTTGAACATCTCAGGGTCGGGCCTTGGAATTGTCAAACCCGGCGGGGTTATCCCGGGCCGCGAAATCCAAGGAGGCGAGTATCCCATCCCAGCCCCCTCAGGTCAACATTTTTGCCCGTTTCATCCCCCCTTTGTGTGATTCTCCCGCAGATTCCCACGTTCGATCCCACACCGGCATCCATACCCCACTCCTAGGTGAAGTTGGGAAAGATGGGTTCCGATGCACGGTTGTGACGACTGGGCAAGGAGGCCCATCGCACCCCAGGGAACTCGCGCCCCGCGGCACGGGTCAAGACCGGAATCCTCTTATGACCACCCCAAAGGTGCCGCAGAGCAACGACGCGTCCGGAGACGCCCCACTCTCCGAGAAGCGCATCTTCACCACCGGCGAAGCCGCCGAACTCTGCAAGGTCAGTCAGCAGACCATCATCCGCTGCTTTGACAATGGCCGACTCAACGGCTTCAAGGTTCCTGGCTCCAAGTTCCGCCGCATCCCGCGCGAAGAGCTCATCCGCTTCATGCGCGCCAACGACATCCCCACCGAGATCCTCACCGGGCCCGTTCTCCGCAATCCTGCCAGCGAAGATCGCGGCACCAAGCGCATCCTCATCGTCGATGACGATCCCGCCATCGTCGAACTCTTCCAGGATCTTCTCAGCCGCGACACCCGCCTGGAAACCCGCGCCGCCTCCACCGGCTATGACGCAGGTGTGCAGACCGAGGCCTTCCGCCCTCACCTGGTACTGCTCGACTTCATGCTTCCCGACATCAACGGCAACCTCGTCTGCTCACGCTTGCGAGCCAACCCCGCGCTCAGCGGGATCCGCATCCTCTGTGTTTCCGGCGTCGTTGATCAGACCGAAATCCAGTCGCTGCGTGATGCGGGCGCCGACGACTTCATCAAGAAACCTTTCGATATCCATCATCTCCTCGGTCGCGTGTATGAATTGCTTGGCATCGAACAGGCCTCCTCGGTCAATGCCTGATCTCTTTGGATGGCGCGCCCCATGTCGAACAATGCCGCAGATATCGCCCGCTCACGTCAGGTTGAATTGATTCTCCAGCAGGTGGAATCGCTTCCCACGCTGTCACCTGTCGCGACCAGACTCTTGACGATTACCTCCTCGGAAGATGCTGATCTTGCGGAAATCGGCAACCTCATTGAGATGGATCCTTCGCTGGCCTCACGCATCCTGGGCATGTGCCGCAAATCCAACACAGGCCTTGGAGACAAAATCACCGGCGTCAAACGAGCTGTCACCATGCTCGGTCTCGATGCTGTCCGCTCGGCAGTTCTCAGCGTCGATGTCTACGACCTCTTCAACAAACAGGGAAGCGACCTGGACAACCGCCTCTCCAACGCCGACCCGATCGCCCAGGAACTTCGTACTTCCGTCTTTGATCGCGTCGGCTTCTGGAAGCATGCGCTCTCCGTCGCCTGTTGCAGCCAGTTGATCGCCGAAAAGCAAAAACACCTCAATGTTTCCGCCGATGAGGCCTTCGTCGCCGGATTGCTGCACGATCTGGGAAAGCTCGTTCTCGATCTGGTGCTTCCACAGTCTTACGCCCGCGTCATTGCCCTTGCCGAACGCCGCGGCTTGGCCAGTTCCCACCTGGAGCGCGACATCATTGGCCTGGATCATCACACGGCAGGCAAGCGCATGGGCACCCGCTGGGGCCTCCCCACCGAGTTGCAAGATGTCATGTGGCTTCACTCAGAGCCCGCCTCCACCATCCCCGATGTCCCCCACCGCTCTCTGATCGGCGTTGTCGCTACGGCTAAAGCCATGTGCCGCGAACTGCATCTGGGGTGGTCTGGCGACTTTCACGTCCCCACCGACCCCCGAAAGCTCGCCACGCAATTCGAAATCGATGCTGATGTGCTCACGCAGATCGCCGCCCCCCTGCACGAAGCGGTCGTCGATCGCTTCGCCATCCTGGGTTTGGACGACACCACGGCCCCTGAGCTTCTCCTGCAATCCCTCACTGCCGCGAATCGCCAGCTCGCTCACGCGACGGCGGCCCTCGCGGAAAAGGCCCGGAATGCTCGCATCGCAACCGATGTTCTGCAGGCCATCGAGAAATTTGAATCTCAGGTGGACACCTCGCTGGGACTCACGGCGACTCTGACACACGTTTCCCAGTCGTTCAACGCCTGTTTAGGAGAAGGTGTATACGCGGCATTGTTTCAACTGTCACCGCAGGAGCCCTGGGAGCTGCTTCACTACGCTGCCAATGGTTCCATGAGTGGCGCGACAGTCCTCACCGTTCCGGACGGCTTTGAGCGTTCGCTCGCCCAAGCTCTCGCTCCAGCTGCACCGGGGACGCCACTGTGGAATATCGCCGAATGGGTCCTCACCTCACTTGGTTCGTCCTCCCAATTCTCCAATCTCCGGCGTTTGCGCATCATCCCTCTCACCCGCGTCGGATCCTCAGCAGTCTCCACTCCCGCCGCCATTCTTTACTTCGCCGATCAGGTTGAACACCTTCAACGAATCCCTGCCCCGCTGATCAACTCCTTCGCGGCGATGGTCAGGGCCGCAGGCCAATCTGAAAAGGCCCGTCTTCTGGCCGAGAAATTTGTGGATGTCAATCGCGCCTTGGTCGAAGCTCAGAAAAAGCTAACCGAATCTGAGTCTCTCGCGCGCCTGGGTCAGATGACCGCTGGCGCTGCCCATGAGATGAACAACCCTCTCACAGTCATCAGCGGCCGAGCCCAGATCCTTGCGGCCTCCATCACCGACACCACCAACAAGGCCACCGCCCAGGCCATTCAAGATGCCGCCGCCGATCTCTCCGAACTCATCACCTCCCTTAATCTCATCGCCGCCGCGCCGGTCCCCACCGTCGCCGTCACCACTGCTCGCAAAATCGTCGACATGGCGATCGACTCAGCCACCACTCGTCTCAAGCGCGCTCCGCTCCTCGAGGTCGAGCTCCCCAAATCCATCGAACTCCTCAGCGACGCCTCGCTCATCTCTCGCGCCCTCACCGAGATCATCATCAACGCCGCCGAAGCCGCACCTGACGCTGGCGCACTCCTCTCTGTCGAACTTGCGCAAGGCCAAGTCTCGTTCACGCTCACCGACGCCGGTCCGGGCCTCTCACCCAAGGCCCAGAAGCACGCCTTCGACCCCTTCTTCAGTGAAAAGCCCGCTGGTCGCCAGCGCGGTTTGGGGCTCGCTCGCTGCAAGCGACTCATCGAATCCGTCAGCGGCAGCGTCGCGCTCACCTCGCCTCCCTCCGGAGGCACCGTCGCGCGCCTCACCGTCCTCCGCTCGCTGGCCCAAAACCAGCAGGCCGCTGCATAAGCGCACGCAAACTCCGCAATCCGCGGCATATAACACGGAAAGTGACAATCAGCCAAAGCCCCCCTCCAGAACCGCCGAAGGAAGGGTTCCGGTGGCATAGGTGGACGCGGATTCTCCCTATGCACACCCCAAACAGGGCAGTGTCATGGCATCACGCACACCTCGCGATCAACGCAATGACCAGCACTCAGGCACTGGTGCCGATTCCGGCGGCCTGCCCACCGTGCTCGTCGCTTGCGCTTCCCGTCTCGATCGCGAACGTCTCGCTGCCCAACTGGTCGGAGCTGCCCAAGCCACCATCACCGCCACCGCCGGACACGCGCTCGACTCTCTTGCTTCCGCATCCTTCGACGCAGTGATCATCGACGACACCCTCCCCGATGCCTCCGCGTTTGATCTTGCTTGGCAGATCATGCAGCAGGATCCTTCCATCGCCCTGATCGTCCGCACACAGACTCCCACTCTCGAGCTCGCCGCCGTCGCCATGCGGAGCGGCGCCTGCGATGTCATCGACACCAGGCTCACCGGCACTGATCTTGTCCTCCGCCTGGCTGAGGCCCTCCGCCGCACTTCGCTCCTTCGTGCTCGCGACGAAAAGAGCCGCCAGCGCGTGCAGCGACTCCTGCGTCTCTGCCGCCATCTCAGCACCGCCCGCGAAGAAGTCGCCCGTCAGGTCGGCTCACTCTGCAACGATCTCGCCGGCGCGTATCGCGATCTCACCGAAAAGATGGTCACCTCCACCATCTCCAGCGAGTTCTCCGCCATCGTCCGCCAGGAGCTCGACCTCGAAGACCTGCTTCGCACCGTCCTCGAATACGTCCTCGCCAAGGTCGGCGCCACCAATGCCGCGATCTTCCTTCCCGCCTCCAGTGGCGATTACACCCTCGGTGCATATGTCAATTACGATTGCCCCAAGGACACTTCCGAAGTTCTCTTCGATCATCTCGCCGATGCCCTCGCTCCCAAATTCGCTGGCGAGCGGATGATCTCCACCTACAACACTGCCAGCGACCTCACCCGCAAGCTCGGTGACCACGCTCAGTGGATTTCAGACTCCGCCCTGATGGTCGCTCCCTGCCGCGCAGCCACTCCCGGGCAACCCGAAGAGTGCCTGGCCATCATCGCTCTCTTCCGCGATCGCCGCAGCCCCTTCGGCGAAGACCTCACACCCCTCATGCGCATCATCAGCGATCTCTTTGCTCGCCAGCTCGCTCGCGTCATTCATTGCCACCACCGCCACCTCCCCAAGGAGAAATGGGGCATGCCCGGCTCCGCCTTCACCAATGAAGGCAGCGAGCGCGACGACATCGACGACATCGACATGGCCGCCTGATCCTGAATCTCACGATCAAAAACGCAAACGGGCACGCTGGAGGAGCGTGCCCGATTTGCTTTTTCCATCCTCCAGCGGCTTACATCAAGCCGCCCTTGAGTTTCATCTGCTTGGCCTTCTCGCGGGCTCGACGCATCGCAGGAGAAACCTCGTTGATCTGCTCGACGGTGCGCGCCGGCGGGCCCTTCTTGCCCTTGCCGGGGCCACCCTGGCCACCCGCGCCAATCGCGATCTCCGGCAGGGGCTTGGTCGCCTTGATCGACAGCGAGATTCGCCGCTGACCCGGGTCAAACTTCAACACCTTGGCCGTCACCACCTCATCAACCTTCAACGCATCCGCCACTGCGGTGATGCGCTTGTGATCGATTTCGCTGATGTGCACCAGTCCCTCAACGCCGGGAGCCAGCTCGATGAACGCGCCAAACTCGGCGATTCGAACCACGCGTCCGGTGACGTCGGAACCTTCCTTCACATCATTCACGGCGGTGGCAAAGGGATCGCCACTCACCTGCTTCAGGCCCAGCGAAATCCGGTCATTCTCCCAATCCAGCTTGAGAATCTGCACACGGACTTTCTGTCCCTCCGACAGATACTTGGCGACAAACTTCTCGCCAAAGCCCGTGCGGTCATACGTGATGTCCGACAAGTGCACCAGGCCGTCGACGCCGCCGATATCGACAAACGCGCCGAAAGGCATGATCTTGCGGACCGTGCCCTCCACCACCTGGTTCTCCACCAGCGTCTTCTTGATCTCTTCGGCCTGCTTCTTGCGGTCCTCATTCAGCAGTTCGCGGCGAGACAGCACGATATTGCCGCCACCCGAACGATCCACACGGATCACCCTGCACGTCAGCTTCTCGCCCACAAAGGGTTCAAAGTTGTCAATCCGCTCCAGCGAAACCTGGCTGGCCGGAATGAACGCGCGGTGCCCCGCCACTTCACACTCCAGGCCGCCCTTGGAAACACCCGTGACCTTGGCATCGACAACCTGCACCGGCTCACGGAACGCCCACTCCGCCTTCTGCACCACGCCCGGACGCGTGCAGATGAAAACGCCATCGTTCTCAACTTTCTGCACCACGATCTCAAGCTGATCACCAACCGTCGGCGTCTCCCCTTCCTTCCACTGAGAACGCGGCACAATGCCCAGTTCCTTCGGGCCAAGCTCGATGAACACATCGTTGTCGCTCACCGACACAATTCGACCGTTGCGATGCTCGCGTCCCCCTTCCACCTTGCGTGGGCCGCGCACCGCTGCGGGCTTCACCCCGCCGATGGGCTTCACAGGTGCGGGCTTCTTTTCCACAGGTGCGGACATCGCGGCATCCAGCAGTGCATCTGCCTGAGCCGCATCGGCCGAAGACAGGCCGCTGTCGGTGGTGGAGGAAGCGGAAGGTACGTTGGCGTCGGGCGAATACAAAAGCATGTGTGTGCGAGACCAGGAGCCGCCGGAGATACAAATCGCCCACACCGTTCCGGACCGATGGGGGCGAAAACTTCGAGGGCGGTATGCTAGGTGGGCTCGACTATTGGGGCCCTGTTTGAGGGCACACCCGCCAACTATCCATTCGTGCCGCGTTAGGCACCGAATCCGACCCCAAAATCGCTTATGAACTTCGACCCCGCCAGCACCGCCCGCCTCACCAGTCATGCCGGGCCGCTTCTGCGTGACCCCAAAGTCCGCAGCACCGTCGAATCCACCGCCAACGCCATTGCCGAACGCACCGGCGTCCCCATTCTCGCCATCCACCTCTCCGACGACTCCGTCGAAGTCGTACTCGGTTGCGACGAAGTCGCGGCACTCGGATTCGCCGCCGAGCTCCGTCGCCTCACCGAGGCGTGGCATCAGTCCAAGCACCACTCCACGCTCTGGGGCGACCCCCCTCCCGAAGAAGGCGACGAGTGGAAACTCGCCTAATCCGTCTCACTCCCCCGCCTGCAACTCTGCCCATCTGTCGTACAGCTTCGCCACTTTGGTCTGCATCTGGCTCACCTTGATGCACAGATCCTGGAACTTCTTGTGATCCGCGATCACCTTGGGATCAGCCATCTGCGTTTCCCATTCTTTGATCTCGGCCTCCAGCTTCTCAATCTTGGGTTCGATCTGCGTCAGCTCCTGCTGCTCCTTGTACGAGAGCTTCTTCTTGGCCGGCGCAGCCGGAGTCGCCGATGCGCTCGCCGCCGCAGCCGCGCTCTTCGACGCGGGCTTCACAGCATCCTTCTGAGCCCGCTGCCATTGCTCATAATCCGTGAAGTATCGCGCACGCCCCTCACCATCCAACGCCAGAATCTGCGTGGAAAGTTCCGCCAACATGGCGCGATCGTGCGTGACCAGCA
>CAYTYD010000155.1:0-2813 GCA_964441555.1 uncultured Phycisphaeraceae bacterium
ATCCACTTCTCCCCGTGGCACTCCCTCCCGTGGCACGGTCCCGGCTCCGCGGGGCCGTGCTGCATCCGAATCCCATTCCACCGAACCCATTTCAGATCAGCTTGATTCCGCTTCCCCCTCAGCACTCAGTACTCAGCACTCAGAACTTTCTTCTGCTCCACGGTCTCCCGATGCACTGACCTCTGACAACAACTCCCTCTCCACCGATCCCTCTTCAGATCAATGTGTCTCTGCCTCGTCTTCACCGCGAAGCGGTGCTCGCAATGAGCCTGGGGCGTCAGCCCCAGGAACAGAAACCTCTCACATCACTCTTCCGTCCTCATTCCTGAGCACCGAAGGTGCGTCACACTCGACACGCTCTCCCGATGCAACGGCCTCTGACAACATTCCCTCCCCCTCGACACCTCGTCACCTTGACACCTCGACATCTTCTTCAATTCGCGCCCGCGATCGACCCACATCCTGACAGTCCCTCAAAATCCGATCCCACCACACTCGCATCATGTCGCGATCCGTTATCCCATTCTCTCATCCTCCATCTAACATCCTCACATGATCTGGTTCGATTCCCATCTCGATCTCGCATACATGGCACTCGCTGGCCGCGACATCTTCGCCGCCGACCCTGCCACCAGTGGCGGCGCGGATGCTCCCGGTGCCATCACCCTCCCCTCCCTCGCCGCTGGCAATATCCGCGGCGTCCTCGGCACCATCTTCATCGAGCCCGACGGCTCACCATCCGAAATTGCATACATCTCCGGCGATGCCGAATCCGCACACCGCGCTGGTGTCGCCCAACTCAACCTCTACCACCGCTGGCTCAATCATGGCGTCATCCGCCGCCTTCCCCTCCGTGGCACATCCATCCCGCTTTCACCCGGCCCCATCTCCCTTGGCATCCTCGTCGAAGGTGCTGATTGCATCCGCACCCCCGACGAGCTCTCCTGGTGGGTCGATCAAGGTGTCGTCGCCATCGGTCTCGCCTGGGCCAAACAGACTCGCTACGCCGGCGGCAACACTACCGACTCCGGCCTCACAGATCTGGGCCGCCAACTCATCGCTCAGATGGATCGCCTTGGCATTGTCAACGACATCTCACATCTCTCCGATCGCTCTCTCGATGAACTCTTCGAACTCGCCACCGGCCCCATCATGGCTTCTCATTCCAACTGCCGCGAGTTGATCGATTCGCCCGGTGATGCTCCACGTCAGCGCCACCTCACCAACGCCACCATCCGCGAACTCGCCAAACGCAAAGGGATGATCGGCCTCAACATCTTCTCCCCCTTCATCATCAAGGGTGCCCAGCGTGATCGCCGCGCCACCGTCGATGAATGGGCCGCACACGTCGATCACTGCTGCGACATCATGCAGTCACGCGCTCACGTTGGCCTGGGCTCCGATGCAGATGGTGGTTTCTCTGCCCTGATGCAGCCCGCCGGTATCGATCGTCCCGAGCACTACCCGCGCCTCCTCGAAGCCCTTTCCCGCCGCAACTGGTCCGACACCGACCTTTCCAACTTCGCCAGCGGCAATTGGCAACGCTGGTGGCAGGAGAAGTCCTGACACCATGTTCCAAAAACGAACGCACCAGCCGGGAGGAGATTCGGCTGGTGCATTCGTTGTACAACAGGAGGCAAGAGGTGTTCAAGTTCTTGCCGGAAGAGAGGTCAGCAGTGTGGTCCAGACTGCCAACAACTAGATTTGCCGGCAAGCCCCCAAACCTTGCACCCCTCGCCAACAATTTTCCAAAGATCTGCCGTAAGTACCTGTAAAAGCTGAAATTACACAATTTGGTACACTCTGCCGTGGCCTTCAATTCCCCCTCTCCAACCCCCGCCTCGAACCCAGACTGGACCACCGGCCCGGCCAAATTCATCCTCGTCGCCGTCCTGGGTCTCATCTGCGGCACAGGCCTGGCCTGGTCCATCCTCCGCGAATCCACCCCGGCCTCATCGCCATCACATCTCCGCGCCAAAACCTCAATTCCCACCGACACGACCACACCCGCGACCAAAGAGACGCCATCCCCAACCCGACAATACGAAGAGTTTCCCGATGTCCAATCGCCGCCAGTTGTCAAACCCGCGGCAGCCACATCGCCATCCAACTCCTCACTCCTGAATCTCAACACTGCAACTCAGGCAGAGATCGAACTGCTTCCCGGCATCGGTCCCGCCCTCGCCTCACGCATCATCGAACACCGCACCGCACGCGGCTCCTTCAAATCCATCACAGATCTCGATGCCGTCAGCGGCATCGGACCCAAGATGATCGAGAGGATCAAACCACTCGTCCGCTTTGAATAAGAAAAAAAGCAATCGCAATGACCGTCTCTTACCGCATCACCGAGCTCATCTGCTTGCGCTCTTCCGCCGTCGTCCCCTCAACCGGGATCTCCGCCAGCAGATTTTCAATGATGCGATCCGTAGTCACACCATCCGCCTCGGCGTTGTAGTTGGTCGCCAGTCGATGCCGCAGCACGGGCTTGGCGATCTGCTTGACGTGTTCGGGAGTGACATGGGTGCTGCCACTGAGGATGGCGCGGGCTTTGGCCGCGAGAATCAGGTATTCACTGGCTCGCGGACCCGCGCCCCACGCCAGATAGCTCTTGGCGAGCTTTGGCCGCTCGACCCCTGCGTCCATCGTCTCGTTGACGCGCGTCGCCCGCACCAGGCGCAGTGCGTAGCGAATGACATGGTCCGCCGCAGGAGTCTGCCGCACCATGGTCTGGACTGCCATGATTTCTTCCGGCCCCAGCACGGTGGTCACGCGGAATTCGCCCTTGGTCGCGCTGCGGCGGACGATCTCCA
>CAYTYD010000155.1:2823-7500 GCA_964441555.1 uncultured Phycisphaeraceae bacterium
GCCGATGTTGATCATGAACATGAAGCGATCGAGCTGGGCTTCGGGAAGCGGGTAGGTGCCTTCCTGTTCGATGGGGTTCTGAGTGGCCAGCACAAAGAAGGGGTCTGGAAGTGCGTGGCGATTACCACCGGTGGTGACCTGACGCTCCTGCATGGCTTCGAGGAGTGCGGCCTGGGTCTTGGGTGGGGTGCGGTTGATTTCGTCCGCCAGCACGATGTTGGCAAAGACCGGGCCCTTGACAAAGCGGAGGGCGCGCTGACCGGTGGCTTTATCTTCCTGAATCACTTCAGTGCCGGTGATGTCTGATGGCATCAGGTCGGGGGTGAACTGGATGCGGGAGAATTGCAGATTCAGTGAGCGGGCAATGGTCGAGATGAGAAGGGTTTTGGCAAGGCCCGGCACGCCGACGACGACGGCGTGGCTGCGGCAGAAGATGGCCATGAGCATCTGGTCGACGACTTCGTCCTGGCCGACGACGACACGGTGAATCTCGTCGCGAAGCTTGGTGTAGGCGGCCTGGACCTGCGCGATGGGGGCTGTCATATCAGGATTATCGGCAGGATCGGCCAGTGGCGGCGGCGGAAGGTAAAAAAACAAAGGCCCCGCGACGCGCGTCCCGGGGCCTTCGATCATCGCGGAACACCCGCGATGCGAAAGGGGCTTGGTTGGATTCGAGAGGTCCGTGCCGCCGACTCAAACGCCTGGCCTGATGCTTGGTAAGGCCTCGCACTTGCGCCGGCGGCCGGACTCCCGAAAGGGGTTGACTCCGTTCAATGGGCCTCAGCGGCCCTGCTTCTCCTTGAGCAGATCACGAATTTCGTCGAGGCGCTTGTTCATGTCTTCGATTTTGCGTTCGAGGGTCTCGATGCGATTGTCGTTGTCGAGGCGCATGCCGCGGACTTCGACGCGGGGTGTGCCGGGCGTGCCGGGGAGAGGAGCGATTTCGCGGAGGCGGGTGATGCGATCACCATCCTGGCCGCGGAAGATGGTGACATTGTCGTCGCCATTTTCGCCGAGGCGGAAGCGCATCTCGTTCATGCCATCGCGCATCTGGTTCTGGGCGCTCTTGAGGGCTTCGGAGGCCTGGCTGAGGGCTTCATCGAGTTGCTTCTTGAGGGCCTCGGGTTGCAGATTGGGGTTGTCCTTGAGGGCCTTCATCGCGGCTTCGAGCTGCTTCTGGGCCTCGTCCCACTTGCGAGTCTGCGGGGGGCGGACGACGGCGAGATCGTTGAGATTCATGCCGGGGACGACGGTGGTGCTGAGCTTGGATTGATCGAAGGGGGCCAGCTTGATGGTGATGTCCTGCTTCTGATTGCCCTTGCGAGCGACCTTGAGCGCGAGTTCATCGCCGGGCTTGGAGTTCTTGAGAATCTCGCGGAGACGCTCCTGGCTGACGCCTTTTTCGCCCTTGACTTCGATGATGAGATCGCCGGATTGCAGACCGCTCTGCGCGCCGGGGAGACCTTCGACGACGCGATCGACGCGAATGGCGTTTTCCAGATTGAGGAACTCAAGGACGGAATCCTCAGGCTCGGACATGGTGATGCCGATCATGACCGGAGGAGGATTGGGATTGGCGGCGGTGAGGCCACCTTGGGCCGGTGCCCAGCGCATGGTCTTGTCGCCATCCTGCTCGACCTTGAAACCACCCTTGCCATCGCCCTTGATGCGGACTTCGCGGCGCTGGCCATCCTGAGCACCGGGGCGCTCGCCAACCCAGACGCGACCGTCAAAGTTTCGCATGTTGCCGTTGAGGAGTTCCTCAGCCATTTTGCGGCGGATGCCATCGGCCTGATCGAGATTGCCCAGATCAAAGCCTTGGACGGTGATGGTGTCGCCGACGGAAGAAACGCTGAAGGTCTTGATCACGCCACCGTTGGCATCGAGGATCTCGACCTTGCCATCTTTGCGGCGGATGCGTTCGGCGGGGACTTTTTCGCCGTTGACTTCGGCGGAGATGTCATCGCCATTGATGCTGAGCTTGTAGGAGTTTTTGCCATCGGACTCGGTGATCATGGTCTGCGACTGGATTTTCTCGCCGCGGACTTCCTTGAGTGGCTGCTTGAAATCACCTTTGAGGTCGTCGGGTTCTGCGACGCGCCATTCGAGGGCGAGGGCGCTGGAAGCCAGCGCAGCGCTGATCGAGAGGCCGGAGAGAGCGATGAGGCGAATGGTCTTTGAGCGTGTGTTCATGAGAAACCTCCCACTGATCAGCCGCGGAGCGGCATCGGGTTTCGCGCGTCGGAGAGACAAAGCGTCCGGAGGCGTTTTCACGCATCGGGCGCGGAGGAGCGTTACATGGGGCCACGAGCGGGGGCGTTGATGCGGACGGGAACGGGCTGCATGGTGGCGCGGCCGAGTTCGTCTTGAGTGGCGCCGAAGGTGTAGAGATCGGGGACTTGCACGCGTTCGAGAATCTGGCGGACGTAGTAGACGTCGTAGCCGATGGTGCCATCTTTGAGAGCGGTGGGGGTGGCGCGGATGAGGACCTTATCGGGGAGTTCGCCGACGACGCGGCCTTCTTCGTGGCCCTGGTCGAGGTAGCGGGCGAGGTGATCTTCGGTGATGCTGGGTGTGCTGGAGAGGAGTGGGGAGCCCAGGCCAGCGGATTGGGTGTTTGGGTTGGTGCCGCGTTGTGGGGTGGGGTTGAGACGGCCGGAGTAGAAACCGATGGCGAGGACTGCGGCGGCAGCCCAGCCGAGGTAGCCACGTGAGGAGGAGAAGAAGTGCTTGAAGGAGTTGGATTCGCTGCGGTCGAGCTCGCGGCGGGCTTCTTCCAAGCGAATCGGGCGGAGGGCATCGGCTTCGGAGGGGAGGGTGATGGCGCTGGCGCGGGATGCCGCGGCATGGGCGGCCTGGGAGAGGGAGAGGGCATCGCGCTGGGCCATCGCGAGCTCGCGCCAGGCGGCGGTGTTGGAGCCGGCGGCGGTTTCGAAGGCGGACCACTGAGCGGGGGTGGCATCGTGATCGACGACACGGGAGATGAGGAGATCGAAGTCAGGACCGTGATTAGGGCCGTGATTAGGGCTGGGCTCAGGTTGTGGGGAAAGTGGTGTCACGTCAGACACCCAGATGCGCGAGGCGGGGGGTCTCTGTCACAAAAGTGTTGCGGAAGATGAAATTGTCGAAGTCCGATAAATAGTGGATAAGAGGCAAAGAAAAACCCCGCGCGTGCGGGGTTTGGGGAGTGTGATTGTGTCGTATTCGCATCAGCGGCGGCGACGGAGGGTGAGGAGGGAGGAGGCGGTGAGGAGAGAGGCGCAGGAGGGGGAGGGGATGGGCTGAGTGCGAATGTAAAACATGATGTTGGAGTATTGGTTTCCCAGATCGATGTTCTGCCCCGAAGTGCGATCAAAAGCAAAATTGGATGAAGAACCATCCGTGATGGGACCGCCAGTGAGTACGCCCGCATTGTCCCCGTTGTAGCTCGTGAAATCGCTGAACTGAATCGTGAACAAAAACGACTCGGGTAGAAGATAGTTCAAGCCCAAATACGATTCTGGCCCTGTGAAAATCAGTGCTGATTCGCCTGGAAGCAACGGTGTAGAAAATGTAGAGATCAAGGTGTATGTGTGCAACAGCGACCCAGATGTCGAATACCATCGAATGGTAGTGCGACGTCGTGTAATTAGTTCGCTTTGAGAGCCGTTGTGCACCGAGTACCCTCTGTCGCTCCAAAACCCACCTGTACCCGAAACCAATTGCACATCCTCACCGACTTCGTGTGACCCGACGATGAGTGGTGGTCCGATCAAGGTGCGGCCTGGACCGCCAAAGTATGGCCACAGTGGTGTTGTCCAGTTATTCCATGCAAAGGTGTCTGTAAATGCTGGCGAGGGTGGGTCTTCGACCGCTGCAGCATCCACAGTGAGAAATGTCCCATCACCAGATGGATTCGGCACTTCGCGGCAGACCCGAATTGGACCTGCAAACACATGCGAAGATACGAAGGACAGGGACAACAGTGCCGTCATGAAGGTGAGTCTCATCGTCCCCCTGTCGCTCGATCATCAAACCGATGGGCCTGGGTTGCGAGCTGGCTGAGTGGTCTGGGGGGGCGTCTCTTTCCTTCCAGCGATTGATACTCGGCATGCATCGCACAGTCCATGCCGGGTTGTTTGCGGCGGCGACGGAGGGCGAGGAGCGAGGAAGCGGTGAGGAGAGAGGCGGAGGAGGGTGAGGGGATGGGGTCGACCCTCAAAGCCAGACAGAGATTTCGTTGGTCAGAGCCGAGGTCGATATCCTGTCCGGTAGTGAAATTGCGAATGTACTGCGACGAGTATCCGATGGTGCGCGGACCAGCAATCGCCTGTCCGAGATCGGCGGCGTCCATGCCAACCGGATTGAACCACTGGTGACTGACGAATGTCGATGAGGGTAGATCAAGATTCAGAAAATCCCAGAAGCCGTCACCTGCTGAATAGTTTTTTAGCAATCCTGGTGTGAGATGAGCGAGCGACATATCGATATCGAAGACAAACTCGCGAATCAGTTGTCCTGAACCATCATACCAACGGTTTCTCTTTGTGATGTATGTGCCCACTCCAGTTTGTCCTACATGAGCCAACGTGAAGTTTTCACCACGCAATCTGCCGCCGCCAACATCACTGACGACCAGATCACCCACCTCGTCGCTACCGACGCGGTACATCTCCAATCGCTGCGATTGGCCGCCTC
>CAYTYD010000156.1:0-7493 GCA_964441555.1 uncultured Phycisphaeraceae bacterium
CCGCTTCATCGAGGAACACGCACTGGATGTGAAGGTGCTGGATATCTGAATTGGACCGCAACATCTCTCGTTGAAATTTCAAACCGGAACTTCGCCCGCCCCTGTCCTTATCCCTTTCCCTGACTTCGCCTTTGACTTTCATTTTTGTTTTCAACCACCATGTCAGACATCACTCCAACTCCGCCGCCTCCACCCTCCTTTGATCCCGACATGCTCAAAGGGGCCATGACCGCTTTCCGCAAGCGTTTAAAAGTGACGCAATTGGATGATGAATCCAAGCTGGGTGGCGGCCGCCCCACCACCACCGGCAAAAAGTCGCAGATCATCGGCATCCGCCCGCCGACGCAATATCCACGCGAAGTCTGGCTCGAGCTTGCCCGCCAAGGCAAGATCAAAGACACCGGCGGCGGGTTTTACGCGCTGGTGTGAATTCGGCCTGATGCCTGATGCCTGATGCCTGATGCCTTTCAATGATCCACGCGGTGCCCCAGCTTCGGCGTCAGCATCGCCAGTGCCTTTTCAAGTGTCTTCTTGTCCTTGGCTTCTAGGTTCAGCCGCAGCAGTGGCTCGGTGTTGCTCTTGCGCACATTGCACCACCACCCCTCGCTGGCGAAGCAATCCACCGTGACGCCGTCGAGTTCATCCACCACGCCCTTGTGCGTCGACGCCGGACCGAACGTGCGCTTCAGATCCGCCATCGCGCCATCCTTGTCTTCGATCTGGAAATTGATCTCGCCGCTCTGCTCATAACGTCCCATCGGCGCGAGCAGCTGGCTCATGGTCTTGCTGCTCTTGGCTGCCACAGTCAGCACCGTGGCCATCGCGATCGCGCCCGAATCCGCGTTGAAATTACCACTGAAGTAAAAGTGCCCCGAGAGTTCGCCGCCAAAGCACCCCTTGTGCTCCTTCATCAGTTGCTTCATGAAGACATGTCCGACGCGCCCGCGCACAGGTTTGCCGCCGTGCTTCTTGATCTCTTCTTCCACGGCCTTGGAACTGCGCAGGTCATAGACCACCGCCGTTCCCGGGTGCTTGGCCAAAAAGTGCCCAGAAAGCAGCCCCGTCAGATGATCACATCCGACAATGTGCCCCTTCTCATCCACGAGAACGCAGCGATCAGCATCGCCGTCGTAGCAGAATCCCAAATCTGCTTTCTCGCGAATCACCGCCTCCTGCGTCTGCTTCAGATTCGCCGCCACCAATGGATTCGGCTCATGCGCAAACACGCCCTTGCTGTTCTCGTAGTTGATCTCCACGATCGTCAGCCCAGGCACCTGGTCACCCTTCTTGCCAAAGACCTTGGGAACCATCGTTCCCGCCATGCCGTTGCTGGCATCGATCACGACCTTGAGCTTCTTCCCGCTGAGATCCAGGAATTTCTTCACGTGGGCCGCATACGCCGGCCACAGATCTCGCTCCTCATACTTGCCATCCAGGGGCTGCAGAATCGCGTAATCCACCATCGCCGCCTGCTTACGGATTTCCGCCAACCCCGTCGCTTCACCCACCGGGCTCGCCTTGCGCTTGCTGATCTTGAATCCGTTGTATTGCGGCGGATTGTGACTCGCCGTCACCATCACGCCACCGGCGCAATCCAGATGATTGATCGCGAAATACACCATCGATGTATCACACAGACCAATATCAATCACATTGCCACCCGCATCGCGGATTCCCTGCACCAGATTCTTGTGCAGTGCGGGCGAACTCAACCGCATGTCACGCCCGACGATGATGTTCTTCATCATCGGCGTCGTCTCACCCGCCGCTGCCGCATCTGCGAGCAAGTACTTTGCCGTTCCATACCCGATCTGCCGCGCCATCTGATCATTCAGCATGTCGGGATAGGTCGCACGAATGTCGTAGGCCTTGAAGACGCGTCCGAGCATGAGATTCTCCGGCAGTCAATGCTCTGTCACCGCGAGCATGATCATTCCGTGATCACACCCTGCGGCAGCACTGTTGGGCCGAGCATACGCCGCACTTCCGCCGTTTGGAAGAAGGTTGGGATACCCCTTTCCTCCCCTGTCGATTCAGGCACCAATTACCTGCCCAGTTCCCAATCCGCTCGACCATCCACCCCACCTTCAAACTCGCCCGGTACCGGCTCAGGACGCAATATCTGGGCTTTCACACCCGATGGCAACGCCGCCAAAAACCGCTTTCCATACCCCTTTGACACGATCCGGGGATCCAGCACCACCACCTGACCATGGTCCGATGCCGACCGGATCAATCGCCCGAATCCCTGCTTGAATCTGATGATCGCTCGCGGCAACGAATCATCCGCAAACGCATTTCCCCCCATCCGTGTGATCCGCTCCGTCCGTGCCGCCACCAATGGCTCATCCGGCCTGTCGAATGGAAGCCGCGTGATGATTACATTCCGCAGGCGATCACCCCGCACATCCACCCCCTGCCAGAAACTTGCCGCGCCGAAGAGAACTCCCCGATCAGCGTTGCGGAATCGCTCCAGAATCTGTGACCGCTCCCCATCCCGCCCTTGCACCAGCATCGGATATCCAAGTTCGCGCAGTTTGGGAGACAATTGATCCGCTGCATCAAACAGCGAGCGATACGACGTGAAGAGCACAAACGCCCCACCCTCCGTCGCCTTCAGATGAAACAGAATTCGCTCCGCCATCCGCGCGGCAAATTCCGCGCCCGCCCTGCCTCCGCCCGACGGTGGATCGCCCACCGTCATGTCCAAAAGCAGCGTCACCTGTTTGGCGTAATCAAACGGTGAATCCAGTTGCAGCGTCGATGCGCCCTCCCCACCCAGCCGCGCCAGCGCGTGCGCAAAGGGATCAGCGTTCTTACTTCCTCCTTTGGCCTGTTGCCGGGCTTCCTCCTCTTCACTCACTATCCGCCGCTCGGATTTCTTCGGCTTCTCGGTCGATTCCGCGCTCGCCGTCGCGATCGTCGCGCTGGTCAGCACCACGCCAAATTTCTGATCAAACAAATGTTCCCGCAACAGCGGAGCCACCTCGATCGGTGCACACGCCAGCGTCACCGCCGCGTGCCGCGCTCCGTCATCCACATCTGCCTGCTCGATCCAATACGCACATCCATCAATCTGCTGCTTCAGAAGCGCATCCGTCGTCGCCGCGAGCGCCGCGGCACGTTCGGCGTACGAATTCAGCTCAAATTGATCCGCCTCCAACGACACCTTGCTCTGCAAATTCTTCAATGTCAGTGCCAAGTCGTTCAGCGCTGGCGTCAGCGGATTGTCCATCTCCACAGGGTTCGTCAGCCGCCCGGAAACGGTCTTGCCGGAGCGCAGCAACTCTGCCAAGCTATCAAAGAGAGCTCGCGAACTCGCCTCCGCCTCCAGCACCCTCTGGCACGCCCGATCCACCACCGTCGCATCACCGAGATTCATCGACAATTGCGGCAGGTATCCCTTCCCACTCTTCACCGCGTACAGCGTGCTCAACAAAAACAGCACCCGCCGCTCAGACAATTCCGCACCGAAATACTGGCTCGCCACATCCTCAACCGAATGGGCCTCATCCAGCACCACCTGGTGATAGTCAGGCAGAAACCCCTTCTCTTGCACGCGCAGCGCCAGATCGCTGAAGAAGAGCGCGTGATTCGTCACCAGCACGTTCGCGCTGTCTGCCTCACGACGCGCGTTCTGATAAAAGCACGCATCAAAATTGCGGCACTTGCGCCCCATGCAGTTGCCGCTATCCGATTCCACATACGTCCACACCCGCTCGCGCTCCAAGGGCGGCAGCGTGCTCCGCGTTCCATCCAATGTGTTCGTCGCCCACTCCTGAATCACCGCCAAGGACCGTCTCCCCGCGGCATCCGCCAGCAACCGATCCGCTCTCTGGCTCGCCAGCGCCAGCCGACGGATGCTCACATAGTTCCCGCGTCCCTTCACCAGCACCGCCTTGATCTTTCGTGGCTCCACCTCACGCACATCGATTCCCATCTCCTCCTTCACCAGTTCGCGCAAGTCTCCTGAAATCGCCTCTTCAAGTGCCGCCGCCAGAAGCGGAATGTCCTTCTGAATCAACTGCTCCTGCAGCGCGATCGTGTGCGTGCTCACCACCACCGTCTCATTCCGCAGCATCGCCCGCAGCATCGCAGGCACCAGATACGCAAAGCTTTTTCCGACTCCCGTTCCCGCCTCTGCAAACAGGTGAGACTTGGCTTCAAATGCCCGCGCCGCCTCCACTGCCATCCGCGTCTGCTGCGGCCGCGACTCATAGTGCGAACCGATGGCGCGAGCCAGAACACTCTGGTCAATGGCGCCTGATCCCACACCAGACCCCAGAATCGCTCCGATCAACTTCTTCACGCATCACCCTCGGGCCTGTCCGGGTTGATCCGCTTGCGCTTTCCCGATCCGATTCCCAGCGGCGCTCGCTTTGGCTCCCCATCCGCCCTCGGATACAGCTTCGGTGTCGCCACCCGCTTTTCAAGCACCACGATCTTGCCACTCGGCGTTTCGATGGTTCCCGCGTGCACCACTTTCAACATCTGCAGTGCCAGCGCCGCCTCCGTCAATTCCTCTTCGGCCTTCTGACCCTTAATGAGCAGCGTTGGCGCGTTGATCTTGGCAAACCCCACCGTCAGTTCCGCGATCGTTGCCATCGGCCCCACCGCCCGCGCCACCACTGCATCAAATTGCTCGCGATACCCACCAGTCCGTCCCGCCCCAGAATCACTCTTGATCCCGCGATCGTGCGCCAGCGTCTCACTCCTGCCGCACACCGCATCCACGTTGCCCACACCCAGGTGCCGCGCCGTCTGCTTCAAAAACTCGATCTTCTTCGCAGTCGCATCCATCAGCACAAAGTGCAACTGCGGCATCGCGATCGCCAGCACCATCCCCGGTAATCCCGCTCCCGTGCCCACATCCAGCACCCGCGACCCTTCCGGCAGTTCCGCTAGCGCCCCCACCAGCGTCAGCGAATCCAGGATGTGCTTGGCCCACGCCTCTTCCGGCTCAGTGATCGCCGTCAGGTTCAATCGCTCATTGGCCCCCAGCATGATCGCCAGAAACTTCCCAAGCTTCTCAACCTCACCTGCATCAAACTCCACTCCCACCGCCGCCGCACGTTCGATAAACCACGCAGGAGCCGCCATCGGCTCACGATCCTCAACCACGATCGCATCGCGATCCACCGGCACGATTCGCTTCTCAGGTCGCGGCTCCGACGGTGCGTGCGCGGTTCGCTCATTCTTCCGCATTTTCGGTCGATCGTTTCGCGGCTTCCCTGCACCGCCGCGGTCTTGACCTGGGCCACTCCTGCGTTCACCACCCCAGCTTGCCCCACCGCTACCGCCATTTCCACGGCCGCCGCGCGGCCCACCACCGCCGCTGCTTCGCGCGGGCCCGCCCCAACTCGATCCGCCACGTTCTGAATTGCCTCGTTGTGCCATATCACTCCCTGCTGACTCAATCGTTGCCACCCTACGCCGCCCGTGTGTACTCAAACGAAGCCCGGAAAGTCGCCTTTGGTCTGCGAATTCCGATATTCACCAGCAACCCGACCATCATCCAGCACACCACCAGACTGGTGCCACCGTAACTCACAAAAGGCAGTGTGATGCCGATGATCGGCACCAATCCCACATTCATCCCCACGTTCACAAACACCTGCGTCGGCACGAAGATCGCAAACCCCACCGCGACCAGTCGTCCAAACGGCTCCGTCGTCGACACCGCCGTCGCCAAGGCGGCCAGTGTCCATAACGCATAGATCAACAGCAGCGTGAGCCCGCCGAAAAAACCAAACCGGTTCACGATCACCGCATAGATCATGTCATTGTGCCGCTCCGGCAGCGAGTTGTACTTGAGCAATCTCCGGCTCGCCTCATCCGAATTCCCTCCCGCCCCTCCCGCACCGATCATCCGCTGCGCCGTCACGCTCTGCATGTTGATGTCCTGATCCGCCGAAGTATCTCCATTGAATTGCTTGATCAATCCCACAATCCGCTGCTTCTGATGCGGCTTTAACAACGGAAACGTCGCCGGTGCCACACATGCCGCCAGCAGCACCACAATCGCCAGATGCTTCAATTTCGCACCCGCCGCCACCAGCATCGCAAACAGCACCGGCGCAAACAGCAGCGCGTTCCCGAGATCCGGCTCTAGCGTGATCAACAGCACCGGTATCGCCAGAATCACCCCCGGCCCCAGCAATCCAAAAAACCTCCGATGCGAATCGCGGAATTTCATGTACGCCGCGATCGCCATCACCGTCGCGATCTTGGCCAGTTCCGCTGGCTGCAAGTCAAACGCCCCCAGATCAATCCATCCCCTGGCTCCATTCCTTGGCCTCACCAGCCACGTCGGTACAAACGGAATCAAAAGAAAAACCAGCAACCCGACCGTCACCACATACAAAAATGGCGCAAAGTACCCTGCCCACCGATAGTGCGGCACAGCCACCACACACGCTGCGCACAATCCCACAACCAGATACGTCAACTGCCTCATCGCAATCGGACTCAAAAACGCCCCCGCCTGCACCTGCGACAATGCAGTCTCCTGCATCACCGGATCGCGCAGTCGCTCCGCCACGTCAATCGAATACACACTGATCAAGCTCAGCGCCAGCGCCGCGACCACCGCCAACCACGCAGGACTGGTGAAGTGCAGCCGCTCCACAGCTCGCCCAAAATTGCCACGATCGCCGCTGGCCGCCCACGACCCGCGAAAGACACTCGGTCTGGTCGGCATCAACGCCATGCTACAGATACCCCTCCGCAATCAACGCATGAATGATCTGATTGCAGATCGGCCCCGACACCTTGCCGCCGCTCCCCGCGTAATCCATCACCACCGCAATCGCATACTTCATCTGCCCGCCCCCAACTCCACCACCCGCTCCCTTCGGCCCCGCCAGCACCACAAACCACGAGTGATCGCCGCTCCGCACCACCCGCGCCGTCTCCCCCCGCTTACCTCCTACTTCATTCCCATCCTCACCATCAGTCTCATCCACTCCGTCCCTCACCTTGAGGTCCGGCGCAGTCGCCGTTCCAGTCTTTCCCCACACCACGATGTTCGCCGCGTTGAAAAAACTCTCTTTGGGCGCTGGCACCGGCTCCACCTGAATGCCGTTACCCGTACCACGTCTCCCGTTCACGCTCGCTTCCAATCCCTGATACGCCTCGGCTAGCGCCCATGAAGGCAATTCCAGATCCCGCGGCTGTGTCTTCTCCTTCACGACCCCACTCGCCTGCCTCACCAGTGCTGGCTTCACAGCCACGCCCCCGCGCGCCAGCGTCGCATACGCATTCGCTGCGTGCAGTGGCGTCCAACTGATCGGCCCCTGCCCGATTCCCATCTGAACCGCGTCACCACTCACCAATCCCGAGCCATCCCCTCGCGCTCCCATCCCGCCTGCAAATTCCAGCCCCACGCCCAGATCAAACCGTTCTCCCACACCAAACATCCGATACGTATCCACCACTCCACTCACGCCAAGCTTCTGCCCCAGCGTGAAGAAGAAAATATTGCACGACACTTC
>CAYTYD010000157.1:0-7378 GCA_964441555.1 uncultured Phycisphaeraceae bacterium
GCAGCAAGCAAACGATCGATACCAAGAAAGATTATGACAATTCTGCCGGATTGAGTAAGTTCCCGAGTCTGGAGGCACTGCTGGATCTGCAACTGCAAGGTGGCGGAAACGACAATGCCGCCGAGCTGGGGTTGAACAGCAAACAAAAATTCAAGGGCGAAGGTACATACGACCGCAGCGATCGATTCAGCGCGCGCATCACGGCGAAGATCATCGATGTCAAGCCCAACGGCATACTTGTGCTTGAAGCGCGCAAGACCATTCAGAAAAATGAAGAGCACCAAAGCATCGTGATGAGTGGTCAGTGCCGCACCGAAGACGTCTCAAATGCCAACACGGTGCTTTCCAGCCAGTTGGCAGAATTGACTTTGATTTCTCAGCAGGAAGGGCAAGTCAAGGACGCGGCAACCAAGGGGTGGATTCCGCGGATCATTGAAGCCCTCTTCGCCTTCTGAATTCAGGTTGTCCGGCACGCGAATTGCGTTCTTGGTCATGTGAGCAGGCCGTGATTGCCTGTGTTCCGTGGCGGAGACACGCGACATGATTCAACGCGAGCAACTGGTCCGTGGGTGTGCGCAGATCCTGCTGATGTGCGCAATGCTGACGAGCTTCGCCGCACCTGCACACGCGCAGACCGTGCAGGACTTTGCGCGTTTGAGCGGCCAGGGTCGCAGCGTGCTGCAAGGAATCGGTCTGGTCGTGGGTCTGAACAAGACCGGCGACGATGGCAAGGAACTTGCCATGGCCCGGCCCCTCGCGGCGATGCTGCAGAATCAGGGCGTGCCGATCGGCAAGATGGCCGACCTTGAAAAGGGAAAGTCAGTCGCTCTTGTTCAGGTGATGTGCCGGCTGCCCGAAACCGGTGCACTGACCAACGACACCTACGACGTTTCGGTATCCACCCTGGGAAGCTGTTCGAGCTTGCGGGGCGGACGGCTTTACCTCACCGCGATGCGCGGTCCCTTTAAGAATGATCCGGAGATCTACGCCTTCGCAGAGGGGCAGATTGAATTGGACGACCCCACCATCACCACCAGTGGCAGGGTCCGCACCGGGGCGCAGCTCGTCACTGATATTCGCATGGAACCTGTGGGTGATGAGTTTGAACTTGTGGTCGAGCCGCACTTTGTCGGATGGGGCACGACCGCTGCAATCGCAGAGGCAATTAACGCCGAGTCTGGCGATCCTTCACAGGGGCGTGAAGGACGTCGGATTGCCATTGCCATCGATGATCGAAGCGTGCGCGTTATCACCCCGGCATCCGAGCGAGTGCAACGCGCGAATTTCATGCGGGATGTTCTCAAAGCACCGGTGAACACCAGCGCCATGCCTGCAACCGTCATCGTGAATCAGCGCAATGGCGCGATTATTCTGACTGGAAATGTCACCATCGGTCCGGTGGCCATCACTCACAAATCACTGGTGATCACCTCCACAACTCCGGTTCCTCAGCCAACGCAGGACAATCCCCTCGTCACCCGAGATCGTTGGGCACGCGCAGAGATTCCCGTCACCAATCCTGCGGATTCGCTCCGACTGTCAGATCTCATCGCAGCGTTCAAGCAGTTGGATATCTCGGTGGCAGATCAGATCGAAATTCTGCAGATGTTGCACAAGACCGGCTCACTCAAGGCACGCATTGTCATTGACTAACGCTATGGGTTCAGATTTCTCCATCCTCGCTTCAAGTGCTCAACGGGCATCCTCGTCGCTGCGCGCATCGAAGTCTTCTGAATTGTTCAGCGCTCAAAGTCCCTCACGATTTGCGCAATTGCTCAGCACCACAAGCAAGGCGGCGCCCGTGTCCCAGGAATCGAACTCTGCTGCCCAGTCCAGCGAGACCGATGCAAAGTCCTTACAACTCCGGGCAAGAATCCGCGACGCAGCACAGCAATATGTTGCGCAATCGCTGGTTCAACCCCTTTTGAAGCAGGCACGCGAAATGCGGGACGACACGCCACCTTTCGGGGCCACGCAGGCAGAAGGTCAGTTCGGCTCGATGCTGGATGAGCGCACGGCGCTCGACATGGTCCAACGCGGACGGTGGGGAATCGTGCGAAACATTGAACACCGCCTGCTCCGCGCGGCAGGTCTTGAATCGACAGCAAACGTCGCGGCTGTGACGCAAACCCCCAAAGTGTCATCACCTGTGACTGGAGGCATGCCATGAAGTCGCCACTTCGGAACACGATCGGTTCAATCCGTGTGGATGCAGCCGCGCTGGCGAAACTGCTCGACGATCTGGTGGCGTCGCATGAATTGCTTCTGGCCAGCATCCAGCAGCATCGCGAAGCACTCAAGGCAGCCGATGTGGCGCGGATGTCCGAATCGCTCGCCAGGCAGCAGATGTGCCTTGAGCACATCGTCCTGTTGGAGCAGACACGCACGACGATGGCCTGCCAATTTGCCTCTGGAAACTCACGACCTGGCCCGGTCACTCTTTCTGATATGGCGGAGAGCGTAGAGGCGGTGGGGGAGCATTCCGGCGACAAACTGAAGAAGCGGGCGGCTGTGCTGAGAGAACTCATCGCTCGCGTTCGCCGCGAGCAGGCCGTTCTCGGGCAGGCCGTGTCGCAGCTCGCCGTGCATGCCGACGGCATGATGCGGCTTCTGGTTCAAAAGCTATCAACCGCCGGGGTGTACGGTCGCTCTGGCCGCGTAGACACGTCTCGAGCGGCGCTCTCACTCGACATGCGAAGCTGAAAGGAGCATCATGAGTCTTTCCAGCGCCATGCAGATCGGTCGCTCGGCACTTGCCGTCAGCCAGGCCGGCATTTCAGTGACCAGTAACAACATCGCCAATGCCGGCACCGCCGGTTACGCGCGGCAGATTGCTCGAATGGAGCCGATTCAGGGCGCTGGCGCTGATGCGGCAAATGCTTCTGGGCGTGGCGTCCGGATCAGTCAGGTTCGCCGACAGGTGGACGAAGCGATCGAACACAGATTGCGCAACGCCGTCAGTGATGAGGCCGGTGCGAATCAGAATTCACTGCTGTTGACACAGATTGAGAGTGTTCTGGGCACCATCGGTGATGGTGATCTGTCAGACCAACTGGGCACGTTTTTCAATGCATGGAGTGAACGGGCCAACGGCACTCGCACCAGCGCTTCGGTGGTTCAGCAGGGGCAGCAACTCGCCAATTATCTGGGCCGCCTGCGTGCGGATTTGCGCAGTCAGACGAGCCAGATCGACGGCCAGCTCTCCGCTTCGGTCAGTCGTGCCAACACCCTGATGGGGCAGATTGCCGACCTGAACCGATCAATTGCTGACAACGAGCAAGGGGGCAACGAAGCCAGTGCGCTGCGTGATCAGCGCGACATCGCATTGACTGAACTGTCTTCGCTCATGCGTGTTTCCACAGTAGAGCACGAAAGCGGGGCGATCGATGTGCTGGTTGGCAGCACACCTGTCATTCTCGGTGGAAAGTCGCGTGGCTTGGAACTCAGCTTTGCCACGGGCGACACCGGAATGAGCGAGGCCCGCATCTCGACGCGCAGCAGTGCGGAGCGGATCGACGCTCTTGGCGGCTCCATCGGTGCGTTGATGGATCTGCGTGCTGGCGGATTGGGCGATACGTTGACATCACTCGATCAGATTGCAGCTCAACTCGCATTCAGTGTCAATCGCCTGCACTCCACCGGCACGAATGCTCAGGGGCTGACTGCGACATCCAGCCAGGTCGCATTTGCTTCCGCCGACCGCAGCATCGCACTGAACGATCCGGCGAATGCCGCGATGAATGGGTTGCCTTATTCCGCTTCAGATGGAACTTTCAAGATTCAAGTCAAGAACGCGGCGACCGGCGAAACCAGAACTGTTCAGGTTCGCGTCGATCTCGACGGTCTTACCGATTCGGGTCTTCCCGGCACCTCTGATGATACTTCCGCACAGGACATCGTTTCCGCAATCAATGCCGTTCCGGGCATGAATGCGTCATTCACAGCGGAAGGGAAGCTCTCTATTTCCGCCGACGCCGGTTACTCGTTTGCATTCGCGGACGATTCATCCGGAGCGCTCGCCGCTTTGGGTGTGAACGCATATTTCACAGGAAGCACCGCATCCACCCTCGCTGTTCGCAGTGATCTCGTGTCAGCTCCCACATCGTTGGTCGCCGGCCGCTGGGATAGTTCGGGCAATCTCGTTGAAAACGGCACAGCGCTCGCCATTTCGCGGCTGCGCGACGAGGCAAACTCCGCCTTGGGCGGCACATCGATTGGCTCATATTGGAGCGACGCGGCACAGCGCGTCGGCGACCGCGCTGCAACCGCGCGCATCGATGCAGAGTCATCCTCCACAGTGCGGTCCAATCTTGAAGGCCAGCGTGCCGCGATCAGTGGCGTGTCTTCCGATGAAGAATCTTTAAACCTGATGCAATATCAGCGGCAGTATCAGGGCGCGGCCCGTCTCATCAGTGTGTGCGATGAACTGATGCAAACCCTCATGCAGTTGGTGTAAGAGAGGTCATGAGCATGTCGTCTTTCGGCATTACCAGATCACCGGACCTTTGGCAGAGCCAGGTATCTCTTTCGCACATCACGCGGTCACAGGTCGCTCTAAGCCGCGTGCAGGAGCAGCTGTCCACCGGAAAGACAGTCAGTCGCTACAGCGATGATTCGGTCAAGGGGGCTCTCATCAGCGCGATCAATGGCCGGCTGGCCGCGAGTTCACAGTTGCGCCGAAATCTGGAAAATGCGACGGCTTCCCTGGCGGTTCTCGACACCAGCTTTAAGGATGCTTCCGATCTGGCCATCGAAGCACGCGACATCGCCTCCACCCAGCTCAACACCGGTTCATCCGCCGAAGAACGTTCCCAGCAGGCCACCGTCATCGATCAGATGCTGGCTTCCCTGTTCTCCATGACTCAGCGAAAGAGCGAGTCTGGTTACGTGCTGGGCGGCGGCGTCACATCCACTCCGCCGGTCCAGGAATTCATGGGTGGTTATCGCTATGTCGGCCAGGGTCAAGGCATGCTCGCTGATCTTGGGGCTGCCAGCGCTGTTCCCATCACCCTTGGTGGCGGCACTATGTTGGGCGGAATCTCCGCACGCATGCGCGGCACCGTCGATCTCAATCCCGCCTTGACCACATCGACACGACTTGCGGATCTCGCCGGGGCCCGTGGATTGGGCGTGTCACTCGGCACGATCGAGTTCAGTGTCAATGGTGAAAACCGGGTTTCAGTCAATCTCGAAGGTGCCGACACGGTCGATGCTGTGGCCAGGCGGCTGCAGGCGGCCATTGAGGCCGAGGCATCGCGTCAGGGAACGCCTGTCTTTGACACCGCTGGCGTCTCAACCTCAGGCGAGTCCCTCTCCTTCGATCTCTTGAACGGTTCCACGATTGAGTTCTTCGATCTCATTGGCGCGACAACCGCTGCAGATCTCGGTCTCACGACCTCGTCGGGCCCTGTCACCTTCTCCGCATCGACATCAGCAGGCATTGCCCTGGCGCCGCGCCTCTCCATGACGACCCCCATCACCTCATTAGGGGGGGTGTCGGGTCCGCTCGGCAGCATTCGCATCAAGAGCATGGGCTACAGCACGGTCGTCGACCTGAGTGCGGCAACCACGATCGAAGACGTGAAGAACCGCATTGAGTCCACAAATCTTGGAATCCGGGTTCGCATCAACGATGCCGGAAACGGCATCGATATTCTCAACGAAGTTGCCGGGAGCGCGGCGCAGGCCCTCAGCATTGAAAACGTCTCTTCCACAGATCTCACAGCCCAGGCACTGGGAATTCGAACCTTCTCAGCCGCCACGCTCATCAGCGATCTCAACGAAGGCCGCGGCGTTTCGATTGTGGATGGACGTACGAACCCGACTTCGGGACAGGTCGACGCCAACCTGAACACCGATCTTCTCATCACGCTGGGCGATTCGGCGAACACCACGTTGACCATCGATCTGCGTCCGCAGGACATGCGGACCGTGCAGTCGGTGATCGATCGCATCAACGCGCAGGCGGCACCGCAGCTTCAGGCCGCAGGCTTGGCTAGCGACGATTTCGTCGCCGCAATCAATCCTTCGACCAATGGAATCGCCTTCACCCAGGATGCAGCATTTTCCACACCACTTGGTGTGCGGTCACTCAACAACTCCGGAGCTGCTCAAGACCTTGGTCTCCTCGATGGTGTGTATGACGCATCGACATCCACCCTTTTAGGGGAGGATCGTGCTCGCATTCGCGTCAACAACCTCTTCACGCAATTAATTGATCTTCGTGATGCCTTGCGAGGCAATGACACGTCTGGCATATCAATTGCGGGAGAGAGACTTGGCGACGCGGCTGGAGCCCTCGCGGAAACGCGCGGGCTTGTCGGAAGCTATTCCACGAGAGTGGAGCAGGCCGACACCTACCAGCAGGAGCGCGACACGCTTGATGAAAGCGTTCGCAGCACCCTGCAGGATACGGACTTTGCCTCGGCTGCCACCCAGTTCAGTCTTCTGCAGAGCCAGCTCACTGCTGCTCTTCAGGTGACTGCAAGAGGGAGGCAGCAGTCGCTCATGGATTTCCTCAGCTAGCAGCTGATGAAAGTTGATTCCCGCCGCAGCCCGGTCGGCCTGGGCAGCGGCACAAGGCAAGGAAGCCGCCCCGTGCGCAGGATGCGCACGGGGAAGATCGCCGGAGTGCGAAGGCCGTGGAAAGGTGGAGCGGACGTCATGGAAGTACGTACGACTCGGTTCGGAACCATCGAGATTCGAGAAGATCGCGTTATCACATTCCCCAAGGGGCTTCTTGGCTTCGGCAACAACAGGCGTTTCTGCCTGCTCGAGCCCAGCGAAGATGCCTGCTTCTTCTGGCTCCAATCGCTGGATGAGCCGGCCTTGGCGTTCGTGATCACCGATCCCTCACTCTTTGCGCCCGAATATGCCGTACCCATCCGTGCCGAACAGATGGATGAACTCGGCTTGGGAAAGCTCGAAGATGCCCAGGTCTTCGTCATCGTCAACAAGGTCGACGCCACCCTGACGGGCAACCTACAGGGGCCGCTGGTCATCAACACCCTCACCCGCACGGGCGAGCAGTTGGTCCTGGCGGAAAAGAAGTGGACCACCCGCCATCCATTGGTCAACGTGGCTGCCCAGGTCAGGACGACCTCACAGCCGCGGGCCATTCCCGCCTGATGCTCTTCAGTCATGCGGCGGGCGTGCCCGCATGATGAATCTACCCCTGCACGCCAACTCACGGATGAGACTCTCACGCCTTTGTACGCACCGTCGGTGCGTGGTGTGAGAGGACGGCCCTGAACGGATTCGGGAGCCCCACATGCTGGTTCTGTCCAGACAACGCGACGAAACGATCATGATCGGCGACGAGATCGAGATCACGGTCGTTGATATCCGCGGCGACAAGGTCCGCCTGGGCATCAATGCC
>CAYTYD010000158.1:0-7332 GCA_964441555.1 uncultured Phycisphaeraceae bacterium
CCGCCTCGGCGATAAGTCCGGCCGCGGCGTGTTTGAATACCCGGCGAAGTGAGTCCGTCCGGGTGCAACCCCGAGCCCACAGAACGGTACAAGGGCCATGAGCATCCCCAAACCCCTCGTGAAGGTCGGAATCGGTTGCCTGGTGGTCTTATTGACCTGCTTTGGCGGCGTCGGATTCATGGCATGGCGCATACTGGGCGGCACGGTCAAGCCGACGACGGACTACGCCTCAGAAATCAATGCCCTCGTGGCCTCGCATCAGAAAGAAGTAGAGAGCCAGCCGGATGCGTGGGACGAGCTGATGCAGGTGATCGACAAGTCAAAGCTGCTGCACGAAACCGCGCGGACGTCGCGTACCGGAGAGTTTGCGAACCTACTCCCGGATCCATCCTTGCTGCGATCGATGAAGCCGGCGGACCCCGAATCGCAAGAGATGAAACCGGAGAATCTGGCGGCGGCACGAAAGTTGCTCGATGACCTGCACGCCCAAGGAGTCTTCAAGGATTTGGATGCTCTGCGCCCTCGAATGCACGTTGTGCGAAAACTCCAAGCCAATGGCGGCATGCTGATCGAGATTCTGCTGCCGGATCTGGCGAGTTCGCGGCAACTGGCCCGGGCCAACGCCGCGCGGTATCACCTTGCGGTGATGCGTGGGGATATGGATGAGGCGGTCACGGCCTTCGAATCCGGCTTGGCGCTGGGTCGATTCTTCATGCAGCAGGGGATCCTGATCGATCGCCTGGTGGGGCAGGCGATTGTTTCGCTGCACACCTCCGCGATGCAGGAGACAATTGACCGGATCACGGATGAAGCGACCCTGCGAAAGCTGATCGCGGCATTAGAAGCGCAAACCAAGACACCACCTGTGACCCTGTCGTTGGAGACAGAGCGTCGCAGCATCCTCGACACCATTCAGTGGACGTTCACCGACCTTGGCAATGGAAACGGGTACCTCTCGCCGCAGCGATTCGCGACCGTGCAGTCCCTGTCAGGAAGTCGGATGCCCGGAGGCCAAGTGTTCCTCGGCATCGTGATGGCCGATCGCAAAGAGACCACGCAGGCACTGAACCACTACTTTGACGAAATGATCAAGTATGCGACCCTGACTCGACCAGAGCGGATTAAGAGCACCTTCCAGCCGGATATTGAAGTAGAGCAACTCTCGCAGCGGCACCTGATGCTGAAAATCCTCTTGCCCGCCTTTGGCTCGGCGATCAATTCAGATGATCGCATCAAGATGGAAATCGCAGGCGTGCGCACCATCCTCGCGATTGAAATGTGGCGGCGCGGCCATTCCGGCGAGCCACCTGCAAAGTTGGATGATCTGGTGCCGCAGAAGCTGGCTGGATTGCCAGTGGATCCATTCACCGGAAAGCCATTTGGCTACAAGGTGCTGGCCCCGGGAAGTGATGCCGCGGGACGGCGGTATCTGGTCTACTCCTTCGGCACCGATGGCATCGATGACGGTGGCGCGGAGATACCGGATAAGCCGGGTGAGTCGGGCAATCGACATCGGGCGCTGAATCGCACATCCGGCACACCGGGTTTCGATTTTGTGATCAACCATGTCGAGCCGCCGGTGAAGTAAAACTGTGCGATCGGCAACGTAGTCCGGTATCTCATATATTCCTCGCATGAAAGTGCCGAAGTTTGCAAAGAGAATCGGAATGGCGTGTGCCGTTGGCGTTTTCACGTGTCTGGGCGGCGTGGTATTTTGGGGGTGGGATGTTTTGTTCGGCCCTGTGAAAGTGACTACGGATTATGCCGCGAAGATCAACGATCTGGTCGCTGCGCATCAGGTGCAATACGCAGACCAAGCGAACGCGTGGCCTGAATTGGTGAAGGTGTTAAGTACAAGCCAAGCAACGTTTGATGCGGTACGAGCGGCCAGAATAGACACGGATGCGAACGAACTGCCAGATCCAATGGTGTTGCGATCAGGCACCTCAACACTGTCGTCCAAGCGGCCATATCCGGAGAAAGTTGCCGCAGCGCAGAGAGTGATGGATGACCTGACGGCTCAGGAAGTGTTCAAGAAACTGGATGCTCTTGCGACCCGGAAGCATGTGGCCCGAACGCTCGCCTCGAATGGCGGAGTGTTGAAATTATCTGTCTTTCCAGAGTATTTCAGTGCGAGAAATCTTGCCAGAGCCAACGCCATGCGTTTTCATAAGGCGGTGGAGCGAAGTGATTTCGATGGAGTCGTGAAGTCTTTCGAGTCTGGCTTGGCGCTGGGGCGTTGTTTCACACATCAGGGACTTGTGTTGGAGAGAGTCAGCGGACAAGCGATTGTTTCGCTTCACTCTGAAGCACTGCATCAAGTGGTTGGCGAGATTCAGGATGAGCGGGTGCTGCGAGACATGCTTGCCGCAGTTGATCGGCAGTCTACGTTTCCGAAGCTGTCACTTGCGATCGAGTCCGAGCGGCTGAGCATGCTTGATAGGATTCAGCATGTATTTTCTGACTTGGGTGATGGCCATGGTTACCTTTTGCCACAGCGGTACTTTGTGTCGGGATCGGTGCAACTCAAGGACTTGTCGACGAAAATGTGGCTCGTGGGCATCAGTACTGCTGGAAGAAGGCAGACAGCCGAAGCACTCAACGTGTATTGCGACAAGGTGATTGCGCATGTCAAAATGCCACGTCCAGATGCGATTCGTAGTGGATTTCAGCCGGATGCCGAGAAGGAGAGATTACCAAGAGAAATCGTTCTCGTGCAGGCGTTGACATCTTTTGACACGGCGATCTTCTCCGACGACATGTTGAAATTGGAGTTTGCGGGTCTACGCGCCGCCCTCGCAGTTGAGATCTGGCGGCGTGGGCATGGTGGAGTGCCGCCTGCGACGCTCGATGATCTGGTGCCTGGGATTCTCAGCGAAGTTCCTGTAGATGTGTTCACTGGCAAGCCGCTCGGGTACAAAGTGCTCGCGCCGGGAAGCGATGCGGCCGGACGGCGGTATCTGTTGTATTCATTCGGTGCGGATGGTGTTGATGATGGCGGCGTGGAGATGCCGGACGATCCCGGAGAATCGGTAAATCGGTACAAGGCAGTCGGTCGAACACCCGGACCTCGGGGGTATGACTTTGTGATCAATCATGTTGAAGGTCCGGTGAAGTCCGGAAACTGATCCGTACTGACAACCCCACTTGACGCAGGCGGCGTTGCGGCGAGGAAACTACACTTTCCAACACGCGGCGTGGCCTCTCGGCACTCCGCTTGGGAGCCACCATGTCCACCATTCCATCTGCCAAACCCGCCTCCACACTTCCCAATCTCGAGACGCTGGACCCGCATGCCGTCACGATTAGCGGCATGGTACTGGAGCCCGGGTATGGGCCGGGGACGGATGGCGGCATGCCGCGTTCGCTGCTGCCGGAACGGCGCGAGATGGACATTCCCGAGCCGGGAAAGTTTCCCTACACCAGAGGGCTTTTTCCGCAGGGGTACCGGACGCGTTTCTGGACGATGCGTCAGTTTGCGGGGTTCGGCTCGGCGGACGACACCAACAAGCGGTTCAAGTATCTGCTTTCGCAGGCAGGAGCGAAGGGAACCAACACGGGATTGTCGACGGCGTTTGACCTGCCGACCTTGATGGGCCGCGATTCGGATGATCCGCTCTCGGCGGGCGAGGTGGGCAAGTGTGGTGTGGCGATCAGCACGATCGAGGACATGCACCGGCTGTACGCGGATATTCCCGTCGACAAGGTGACGGTGTCGCAGACGATCAACGCTCCGGCCGCGATCATCTGGGCCATGTACCTGGCGATGGCCAAGCAGCGCGGCATGGATTGGAACAACCTGGGCGGTACCAGCCAGAACGACATCTTGAAGGAGTTTCACGCCCAGAACGAGTTTGTGTACCCTCCCGAGGCGAGCGTGAAATTGGTCGTGGACACGATCGAATTCGCCAGCAAGCACGTGCCCAAGTGGCACCCGGTGTCGATCAGCGGCTACCACATCCGCGAAGCGGGAAGCACTGCAACGCAGGAACTGGCGTTTACGCTGCGCGATGGCATGGAGTATGTTGAGGCGGCGATCGAGCGCGGGCTGGATGTGGATTCGTTCGGGCCGCGGCTGTCGTTCTTCTTCAACAGTCACAACGAGTTCTTCGAGGAGATCTGCAAGCTGCGGGCAGCGCGGCGGATCTGGGCCCGCATGATGCGCGACCGGTACGGCGCCAAGAAGGACAAGTCTTGGTTCATGAAGACGCACGTGCAGACGGCGGGGTGCTCACTGACCGAGCAGCAGCCGCTGAACAACATCGTGCGTGTCGCGTTCCAGGCGATGGCGGCGGTGCTGGGTGGGTGCCAGTCGCTGCACACCGACAGCATGGATGAGACGCTGGGTCTGCCCACTGAGCAGGCGGTGATGGTCGCGCTGCGCACGCAGCAGATTCTGGCCCATGAGACGGGCGTGACGCGCGTGGCCGATCCATTGGGCGGGTCGTGGTTCATCGAGGAACTGACGGACAAGATGGAGAGCGATGCCCTGGGCCTGATCGCAGAGATCGATGCGATGGGCAATGGGCCCTTCAAATTGAACGGTGAAGGAAAGAATGTTGGTGGACGCCAGGGCGTGGTGGGGGGAATCAATAAGGGCTACTTCCGCCGCGCGATTGCCGAGGCGGCGTATCGCTTCAGCGAAGAGTGCGAGGCCAAGGACCGGATCGTGGTTGGATTGAACGAATACATCGAGAAGGATGAGAAGCGGCAGATCGACATCCTGCAGATTCCGCACACCGTCGAGGTGGAGCAGTGCGAGCGGCTGGCGGCGTTCAAGAAGCGGCGCGATGGCGATCTTGTGAAGAGATCGCTGGATGCGATCCGCACGGCGGCCCGCAACGATGAGAACGTCATGCCGGCGCTGGTGAATGGAGCACTGAACAACTGCACGTTGGGCGAGATGGTGCAGGCGATGGCGGATGTGTATGGTCGCTACACCGGCGGTCCGGAATGGTGAGATATGACCGCGGCATCCGGCACCTCGGCGGGGGTGTTGCATTCCGGGCATGGGGCGGAAGCGGGAATGCCGCGGCGGTCGTAATTGCAATTCAGGCAGTGGCCGGCCTTGCGCGCCTTGACTGTGCGGATGTCGTGATACCAGAACCACGCGGCGGGAATGGCGAAGACCGTGACCAACATCCATAAGGGAAATTGAAAGACGATGTGATCGGCGATGTTGAACTCGATGCGCCGCCACGTGCCATCGGAGAAGATCGAGCCACTGGGATCGACGGTGGTGCATGAGAAGAGGACGGGGCCGGAATCGGGAAATGCGTGGGTGTGGCCGATTGTGCCGCTGAGAATGCGGAGCGAGCAGGTGTTGGCGGTGGGGATGATGATCTCGAGCCAGTTGCTGGCGATGAGCGTGATGAGGAAGAGAAGGAAGAGGAGCGTGCAGGCCCACTTGAGTGAGGTGCGGAGTGCGCTGCGCCACGTTCGTTTGGGCTTCACGTTGAGAGTGTACTGGAAGAATGGACGAGAGGTGCACTTGTCCGGGAAAACAGCCCGGAATTGAGGAGTTACTGGGAGTCGTGGTGGCGAGCAATGGGGCGCGACGCGGCTTGGTATGCTGGGCGAATGAATGGAATTCTCTCGGGGGTTGTCGCGATCGCGTGGCTGACGGTGGCGTGTCTGGGCGGGTGCGGGCCGCAGCAGTCGATGATGCCTGCGCCGCTGGCGTATCGAACGGCTGGCGCGGCGGCGTGCGCGGATGTGCCATTCGAGCGGCGCTCGACCAGCGTGCCGATCTTTTACGCGACCAATCGGGTGCCGGGATCCGGCGACCAGTGCGGCGCGACGTATCAGTGCGAGCGGTGCGATGGTGTGCGTCTGGGAATGGCGACGGTGCGGATCGGGCCGGAAGGATGGAACTGGGATGCGATGGTGAAAGCGACAGCGGCGGGGGAGCAACCCCACATGACGCTGACACGCGTGGAGGAGTGCGGCGCGATCGGCGAAGGGGAAGCTTCGGAGAGGTTTGCCAGTGAGATCAACAAGACTTTGGCAGGAGGAAGGCAGAAAGATGTCTTTATCTATGTGCCGGGGATCAACATTGCGTTCGGCATGATGATGCAGAGGGCGGCGGAATTCTCGCATTACCTGGGTCGAGAGGGAGTGGCGGTGGTCTTTGCGTGGCCAGCACACGCGCATCCATTTGCGTACGACTCGGATCGGCAGTGTGCGAAGGACTCGGTGCCGGAGTTTCTGAAGTTCGTGCGGTTCATTCGCGAGCGGACGGATGCGGAACGCATTCATGTGCTGACGAGCAGCGCGGGGGCGCCGGTGGTGACGGGGGCACTGGATGTGTTGCACAAGGAGCGGGAAGATTGGAAAGCGACGACGGGGAGGCCGGCTTTGGGGCAAGTGATCTATGCCGCGTCGGACCAGCCGGCGGAAGAGTTTTTTGAGATGGTCAGCAGTGGAAAGGCGGATGCGTGCGAGCACATCACGGCGTACGCATCGAGCAGTGATATCGGATTGGTATTGAGCATTTTCTTTGGGTCCACTTCGCGTGTGATCGGGAGGTTGCCGGCATCGCTGACGGAGGCGCAGGGGGAAATGTTGCGGAAACACGCTGAGCGCGTGACGATCGTGGATGTGACCTCGGCGGTGGACCAGGCGGGGCGGGGAGATATCTGGGCCCATCGGTACTGGTATGCGAATCCGTGGGTGAGTGGCGACATGATCGCGGTGATGCGGCAGGGAAGGACAGCGCGGGAACGAGGGTTGGTGGCGACCCGGGACGGAGCGTTGTGGGCGTTTCCGAGGGAGTATGCGGAAAGATTCTCGCCGCGTGGAGGCGAGGTGGTTGGAGAGGGAGTGGCGAATTCATCAGGTGGTGCAATGTCCAAATGACCAACGTGGCGGTTGGGGGCGTTGTGTGTGATTCGCGATGGGTCACATCGGGCGGATAGGACTGATGGGACCTATGAGTGTGCGGAGGCAGTGGGGAGTGAAGCATCAAGCGGCTGCGAATCGGGCGAAGAGTCGGGCGAGGTGGTGGGGTTGTGCGAAGATGTGTTGCGAGACTTGAGATCGTGCTCGTGATCGAGGAGAGCGGAGAGGATTTCGGCGACTTCGGCGGGTGAGAAGACGGGTTTGCGGGAGTTGCGATTAAGGCGAGTTGCGTGCGCTGCGCGAGGGTTGGGGCGGATTGTGGATTGGGTGGCGCGGGCGGATTCGGTTGAATCGGACGTGGCAGCATCGGAAGAGGTGGGGTTGTCGGCTTCCGACGGGGTGTCGGAGGCGATGTCGTTGTCGATTTCAGAGGAGTCTGTGGGCCTGCCGCGGCGTGAGCGCGGGGGAGGTGGCGGTGGAGAGAGCTTGAGA
>CAYTYD010000159.1:0-7295 GCA_964441555.1 uncultured Phycisphaeraceae bacterium
TTCATCGTCGGTGCGGAGGGCGAGGTGCTGGACGCCGGGGGTGTTGTTGTGCCAGTCGAGGTATTCCTGGACTTGTGATTTCTTCTTGCCGGGGGCGGGCTCGTTGATGGGCATCTTGATGAGGCCCTGGCCGGAGGCCATCACCTTGGACATGAGGGCGGAGTAATCGGTGGCGATGTCTTTGTCATCGAAGGACATGAACATCTTGAAGCCCAGGACATCTTCGTAGAACTTCACCCAGTGGTTCATCTTTCCGAGCTCGACGTTGCCGACGAGGTGGTCGGTGTACTTGAGGCCGCAGGGGTTTTTCGCGTTGTAGTCGTTGAGGTTCTTGAAGAGCTTGGTCTGTTGGAAGCCGGGCATGAAGCGGCCGGTGCCGGTGCCGTGGGCCTGCTTGACGTTGGGGAGGGCGTAGGGGCCGGACTGAGGACGCTGCACGAAAGTGTGGATGACTTCGCCGTAGGTCTTGATGGCGGCGACGATGACGGTGCCATCACCATCTTTCATCTCGCGGGGTTCGTAGGCGGAAGTGCCACCGTTCTTGATGGCCTGCTTCCAGGCGGCTTCGGCGTTGTGAACGGTGAAGGCGACATCTTTGACACCATCGCCGAAGAGTTCGACGTGGCGCGAGGCGGGGTGGTCTTTGGTGAGGCCGCTGGTGAGGATGAAGCGGATGTTGCCCTGGGTGAGGTAGTAGTGGGCGGCTTCGCGGCTGCCGGTGGTTTGATCACTGACCTGCTCGCAGGTGAAGCCGAAGCAGTGGCAATAGAAGTAGGCGGCTTGCTTGGCGTTGCCGCAATAGAAGCGAACGTGATCGACATCGATCAGGGTGAGAGGATCGGCGGCGAAGGAGGGGGCGGAAGCGGGCTGGGTGGTGAGGGTGGTCATGGTGAGTTCTCCGAATTGGTCGTGAGGAGTATTTTGGGGGGTCAAACAGGGGAAGGAAAGAGGTCGGGAAAGGGAATAGGGGTGGCAAGGGTGTTTGGTGTCCGACAGGTTGTCCACCGAAGCGGCGAGGTTTGGGGGAGGGGTAGCTCTCGGACCCAGCGATTCGGGAACCGGAGGGGTTTTGTGAAGTATACTTCACACTTCGAGTTCACCTTGCCGCGGGGTGGCGGAGGTTGCCCAGTGTGTTACGCGTGGGGTGAGGGCAGGGTCGCCGGGTTGGAGACCCTGATGGAAGTTGGACGGAGATTGGGTTGGGCGGCATCTGGGTAAAGAACCCGGAATGGGCATTGTCCGGGAATGGGTAGAAACGGAACGGTGTTTGCGGAGTGGAATGAGCGGCACCGGAGGGGTGGGTTGGGGTGGGCGCGGTGGAACGATTGAAAGAACTCTTGGGGAAGCATGGACGGACGTGGCAATAAGTTGGATGGAGTGACGGACACGCAGGTGGAGGGCGTGGCGTTTCTATCGCGGCTGGCGACGGCGGATATCGGACGATTCGGGCCGTATCGATTTGTGAGGCGTTTGGAATCGGCGAGGTCGGCGAGCCGCTATCTGGCGGTGCATGAGCGAGACTTGACGAGCCACGTGGTGTATCGATTCCCGCTGAAGGCCAATGTGAGCGTGCACAAGCGATTTTTGGGATTGGTGAAGGACTTGGCGGAACTGGATCACCCGCACGTGCAGTCGATCTCGCAGTATGCGATTGATGAGAAGGCGCGGGGGTGCATTGTCACGCCACACCGTGGGCATGCGGAGGGGTTGACGACGCTGGGGTCGTTATTGTCGATGAAGGGTGGGCGAATGATTGCGGTGGAAGCGCACCGCACGATGCGGCAATTGCTGTCTGCAGCGGATCATGCGCACTCACGCAAGCAGGCACACGGCACCTTGGAGATGGATCAGATCCTCGTGGATCGACACGGTAAGACGCTGATTGAGATGTATGGATTGGATCGGCGCCTGAGCGGCGGCGATGAGACGTTTGAGGTGCTGGTGCGGGCGGAAGTGCTGTCGATGGTGGCGATCGGGTATCGCCTGATGACGGGATTTCGCCCGGATGTGCCGCCTGTGCCGGTGACCGAGGTGCTGAAGAGGTTGGTGGACAAGCACGAAGCCAAGACGATTGACCCGGCGTGGAACGAGTTCTTTGCTGTGGGACTGAAGGTGTACGGTGGATTTGCGACTGCGGGCGCGGCGTTGGAAGCGATGCCGCGATTGGAAGCGGCGAAGCCGCAATCCGGACTGTCGCAGACGGTTGGGCGCTGGCTGCGTTCGCGGTGATTGAGAAGGGAAAGAGTCAGCGTGAGCCGGGCGAGGGTTCGTCGCGGCTTTTGTCGTTGGTGGGGGCTGCCGTGGCGTTGGCGGTGTTGGAGGCGTTGCTTTCGGCGGCCAAGCGAGATTGCAGGGCGTCGAAGCGGGCGCGCTGGTCGGTGGTGAGAGTGGGTCCGAAGTTATTGGAGAAGGCCTCGAAGGTTCGCTGGCGCTCGGCGCTGGGTTGACCCTTGATGACGGAGAGGGCATCGAGCCACGCGGCGGCATCGGCATTCATGGCGCGGGCATCTTCGACGCGGGCGAGGGCAAGCCAGCAGGCGAGGAAAGTGCGTGTAGTGACGGCGGGGTCGGCGTAAATATCCAGCGAAGGGAGTGATTGCAGAGCGGCGAGCGCGGCATCGGGCTTGCCGAGTTCGAGCCGGGCCTGGGCAAGGGTGAGGAGGCCCTTGGCGATGGCGGTGGCTTGATTGTCGTCTTGAGATTCAGAGAGGATGCGATTGGGATTCTCGAGCGTGGCGAGAATGCGATCGAGAAGAGCGGGCTCGGGGCCGATGACGGTGATGGCGGATTGCAGTTGATCGGCGGGCATCACGCTGGCGAGAAAGGTGAGGAGCGTGATGCGCTGCTGGGCCTCTCCGGGCATGGCAAAGAGGAGTTTGAAGCTGTCGAGTGTGGGAGCGTGAAGCACGAATGAGCGGGCGGCGAGGGTGATGAGTGCTGGATCGCTGGATGCGGCGACGGCGATGGGGATGACGTACTCGGATTCGGAGACGAGGGATTCGGCCGCGGCGTAGCGGATGGCGGGGCGGGAATCCTGAAGAAGCTCGCTGACAAGGGAGCGATCGACATCTCGGCCGTATTGGGCGAGGAGTTGACAGGCGGCGGGTGTGGGATCGGCTCTCAAGCGTTCGCGGGCGGCGGAGAGAATGACGGAGCGGAGGCGGTCGTCATTGACATCGCCACGGCGGAGCTTGCCCAAGGCGATTTCGAGTGCAGCGGGGTGGGGCGGACTGGACCAGTCGATCCAGTGTTCAAGTTGACTATCAGAAACTTGCGCTGGCCAGGCGACGAGTGCGGAGAGCATGGCGTCGATGGGGGCGGATTCGGTTTCGCGTGCGAGCTGGGCGGCGAGGGCGGAACCGGCATCGGGAGGAGCAAGGCGAGCCAGAACGCGGGCGGCATCGGCACGTTCGGTGGGCGTGGAGCTGGAGAGAAGCGGGATGATGCTGGATGCGAGTGAAGGATCGATTGAGGTGCCAGCGGCAAGCTCGCGGAGCATGAGTTCGAGGGCGACGCCGCGACCGGAGGGATTGGACTGGGTAAGCCACTCAGAGAGGAGCGGGGCGCGCTCGGCGGGATCGAGAGCGAGATAGAGGCGGCGGCGAGCGGCGGTGAGATCGGCGGCGGTGGCAGAGAGGGACCGAGAGGTCTCGGCGGCTGTGGAAGATGCAATGCGGAGGCGGAGAAGGTACCACTCGGAATCGGAGATGCCCTCAGCGCGAATGAGCCATTCAGACCAGGAGATGAAGTCGTCGGGATTGGGAGCGGTGGGGCCAGCGAGGGTGAGGAGTGATTTTCGCGCGGCGGTGCGGGTGGCTTCGTTGGCTTCGGGGGCCATCGCCTTGACCAGCCAAAGAAGGGCGGCTCGGCCTTCACAGCGAGAGAGAATCTGAGCGATTCGGGGCGCGAAGATTGGATTTGCATCGGCGCAGAGAGTCAGGCACCTGGCTACATCGTCGGGGATGAGGTTGAGCGATTCGGCGGCGGTGAGGAGGGGCGGGATGTTGTGGAGGATGTCGGTCTGGAGGGCGGCACAGACCACGGCGCGGGCGGCGGCTGTCGAAGTGTCGTTGAGCAACGCCCGGGCGGCCTGCACGCGGATTGAAGGAAGGGCACTGTTGTCGTTGACGATGTCGAGAAGGCGGCGATCAGCATCGTCTGCCACCGGGGTAGTTACGGTCGATGGAGCGGTGGTCTCGGCCTGAGCGAGAGCGGTGTGCGCGGCAACCATGATCAGCACGGCTGAGGGCCACGCTGGGTGGCGACGCGAAGAGCGCGGGCTGGAGGGTCGAATCGTCAATGCTCTCTCCGAGGGGAATTCCGGCGGGGGAGATCAACCTCCCCTCCCCATATCGGTGTTCGACTGCACTCGCCGTGAGGTTCGCGTTCGTGAGAGAATCGGCAGGAGGTCAGCGGGTTTTGTTGCCGCGAAGAGCCAGAAGGCGCGAGGCCTCATCGACGTCTTTGTCTCCACGGCCGGAGAGACAGACGACGATGTGCTTGTCTTTGGGGAGTTTTTGTGCCAGTTCGACGGCTTCGGCGAGGGCGTGGCTGGTTTCCAGGGCGGGGATGATGCCTTCGGTGTTGGCCAGCAGGGTGAAGGCATCAAGGGCCTGATCGTCGGTGACGGCGGTGTAGCGGACGCGGCCGGCATCTTTCCAATAGGAGTGTTCCGGACCGACGCCGGGGTAATCCAGACCTGCAGAGCAGGAGTGGACATCGGCGGTCTGGCCGAATTGATCCTGCAGGACGTAGGAGAGGGAGCCGTGAAGAACGCCGGGTGAGCCAGCGGAGAGGGAGGCGGCGTGACCGCCGGGAACATTGCCTCGGCCACCGGCCTCGACACCGATCAATTGCACGTTGGTGTCATCGATGAAGTCGTAGAAGATGCCAGCTGCGTTGGAGCCGCCACCGACACAGGCGACGACGGCAGCGGGGAGGCCATTGAGAAGGCGGAGGCACTGTGACTTGGTTTCGCGGCCGATGATGGATTGAAAGTCACGAACGATGCGGGGGAAGGGATCGGGGCCGACGACGGAGCCGATGATGTAGTGTGTGTGCTCGACGCTTCCCATCCAATCGCGCATGGCTTCGTTGGTGGCATCTTTGAGCGTTTTGGAGCCGGATTCGACCTCGATGACGCGAGCGCCGAGGAGCTTCATGCGGGTGACGTTGAGCTTCTGGCGGCGGACATCTTCAGCACCCATGTAGACATCACACTCAAAGCCAAAGTGTGCGGCGGCGGTGGCACTGGCGACGCCGTGCTGGCCGGCGCCGGTTTCGGCGATGATGCGTTTCTTACCCATGCGGCGGGTGAGGAGGGCCTGGCCGAGCGTGTTGTTGATTTTGTGTGCGCCGGTGTGCGCGAGGTCTTCACGCTTGAGCCAGATGGTGGCGGCTTCGCCGGTCTGGCTGCGCGAACGGGCAAAGGCGGTGAGACGTTGGGCGGGATAGAGAGGAGTGGAGCGACCGACGAAGGAGCGGAGGAGATCGGAGAGATCATCCCAGAAGCGCGGGTCGGAAGAGACTTCGTCGTAGGTGGCGCGAAGTTGATCAAGGGCGGAGTAGAGAGTTTCGGGAACGTAGCGGCCACCAAATTTGCCAAACCGTCCATTGGCATCGGGAACATCGGAGAGCTTGGGTGGCTTGGGCTTGGCGGGGATGAGATCGCGCGGGTCGGGGCGGCGTGGGCGACCACTGTCGATACCCGGTGGTCCGGGGCGACGGTCGCCATCGCGGCGGGGTGAAGGAGTGACTGCTGAGCCAGAATTGGGGCCGCCATTTGGGGCTGAGTTCGTGCCGGGGCCTGGCCCGGAAGGAGGACCGGGGCGGCGTTGATTGAATTGGGCGGGGTTCGCCTGATTGGGGTGATTGGACGGCGGGCGCTGGCCGGATTGCGAGGACGTCGACGCAGAATTGGTCGCCTGGGGAATGGGAGAATCGGGTTGTGGCGTGCCTGCCGCGCTCATAGCGAGGAGGGTAGGGGGGAGCTGGCTTGCTGGGCGTTGGTTTGTGAACGGAGCTGGCAGACTATCTTGGCCACAGCCAGGCGAAGATGGCACCAGTGATGAGCCCGAAGATGATGCCGTCGATCCAGTTCATGGCGATGGCGCGGCGCTTGGTCTGAAACCACAGGTCGTTGGGAAAGCTGGCAAAGCAGTACGCCAACACTCCGGCGGTGCCGCTGATCTGCATGACTTTGGCGAATGATGCTCCGGTGCCCAGTGCCGCCCAGCCCAGATACGCGATCACCGTACTGGTGAAGAGGTAGAACAGAAACGTGAGGAGCATGTTCACGCCCATGTTCATCTCGCCCCAGACGCGGAGGATGCCGTAGGGACGTTTGTCGTAGAGAGCTTTGAGGGCTTCCATGCGCTCTTTGCGGGGTAGGTGATCGTGCTGGCAGAAATCGGGAAAGCCGTAGTTGCCGGGGCCGAGGTTGAGCTTGGTGATCGCGTCCATGAACTCCTGTTCGCGACCTGCGGGAATCGGATCGCGGTCTTTCTTGTGGTGGCCGATCGCCATCCATGCCAGGGCGCTGGCGATCCACACGCCCACTCCTGAAACCAGGATGGGAAGCCACAGATGGGTGAGAAAGTCCATGTCGGTTTCCTTATCTATTTCATGTTCAGGGGTTGCCTTCGCGTCGCGAAACACCTGCACAATGAGCAGATATCGACACCAACCCCTGATGAGTGTGAATTCGCGTTGGCACCTGGGTCACTCACCGGCCCTTTGCTGTACAGTTCCCGCAGTGAGTTCACCCGTTCTCAATCCCGAAAAAATGCCCCTTGCACCGCCCCTTGCACGCGATGCATGGACATCGCTCTGGCTGCTTTTGTGCATCAACCTTCTCAATTACATAGATAGGTATGTGCTCGCGGCGGTCGAACCACTCATCAGCAAAGACCTTTTGCCCGGCGATCCGCACGCCCATGGCAAGATGGGGCTTTTGGCAACGGCGTTTCTGGTGTCGTACATGATTGCCGCGCCACTCTTGGGGGCGATGGCGGATTCGTGGCGACGCTGGGGTGTGGTGGCAGTCGGTGTGATCTTGTGGTCATTGGCCACCGCTGGTTCAGGGCTCGCCACGCTTTTTGGAGTCATGCTGGTGATGCGCATGCTGGTGGGCATTGGCGAGGGTGGGTATGGACCTGTCGCGCCAACCATCATCGCGGACCTTTTCCCGGAGTCGCGCCGCGGCAAGGCGATGAGCTTGTTTTACCTGGCGATTCCTGTGGGCTCGGCGCTTGGATATCTCTTGGGCGGATGGATCAGTTCGCATTGGGGTTGGC
>CAYTYD010000160.1:0-7280 GCA_964441555.1 uncultured Phycisphaeraceae bacterium
AGGAATACCACGAGCCCGACTTTTCGATGATCTCATCTTCCACGGCCAGGTCGATCAGGTCGCCAGCCCACGAAATGCCTTCGTCGTACATGATGTCGAACTCGGCCTCGCGGAAGGGTGGCGCGATCTTGTTCTTGACGATGCGGGCCCGGGTGCGCGAGCCGATGGTGTTGTCACCTTCCTTGATCGCGCCGATGCGGCGGATATCGATGCGCACCGAGGAGTAGAACTTCAAGGCGCGGCCGCCGGTGGTGGTCTCGGGAGAGCCATACATCACACCGATCTTTTCGCGGATCTGGTTGATGAAGATCACGGTGCAACTGGTGCGGTTGATGATGCCGGTGAGCTTGCGCATCGCCTGGCTCATCAGGCGAGCATGCAGACCAACCGCCGAATCACCCATTTCGCCCTCGATTTCGGCCTTGGGAATGAGTGCCGCGACCGAGTCGATGACGATCACATCGACGGCGTTGGAGCGAACCAGGAGTTCGCAGATTTCCAGGGCCTGTTCGCCGGTGTCGGGCTGCGACACCAGCAATTCATCGATGTTGACACCCAGGCGACGAGCCCAGGAAGGGTCAAGGGCGTGTTCGGCGTCGATGAATGCCGCGACGCCGCCATCGCGCTGGGCGTTTGCGAGCACAGTCAGTGCCAGAGTTGTCTTACCGCTGGATTCTGGGCCGAAGATCTCCGCGATGCGGCCGCGAGGAATGCCCTTGCCACCGAGTGCAAGATCGATCGAAAGCGCTCCCGTCGACACGCCGGGAATGGCCTGATAGGCCGAGACATCCATCTTCATGATGGAGCCCTTGCCGAAGGTCTTTTCGATCTGCCCCACCGCCTGGCCCAGAGCCGCCAGCTTTTCCTTGCTGGGCTTGGGTGCGGCAGGCATAACGGGCGTAGGCGCGGCAGGCTTGGCAGCACCAGCCGAAGCGGAGACCGCGGATGGAGCGGAAGCACCCGGCTTGGACGCACCGACAGCGTGCCCATTCACACCATTCTTTGCTTCTGACTTGGGATCAATCTTGGAATCTGTCTTGCCGTCCTTCTTGGCATCGATCTGGGAAGAAGCAGGACGCGAACCAGAGGACGTAGACGTACCGGGAGCCAAACGACTCATACCAAACCATCCTTTCCTTGCATGTGGCCAGACCAGCCGGCGATCACATGCCTTTGACCAGCACAAGAGCAGCGACAGGCAATTGCCAATCAGACCCGCTTTCGGAGACGGTGCTGGACGCACATCCGATGGCATGAGATTACCGGTGTTCCACATGCCCGTCAAACCCATCCCGAACAACTTTCCACACCAACCTGACAGACAGTTGTCATGTTCTGGCCGATTTCTGCGCTGTCGGATCTCCCCCTAAGCCCGTGAACCCAAGTGCTTCAGGGGTATCTAAACTCCGCACCCGTGTACCAAGCCCTCCTCACCCGCCGCTACCTCACCAGCAAGATCATGCCCTTGCTCGCCTCTTTGGCGGTCATGCTGTGCACCACCATGGTTTTGGTCACTTGGTCGGTCATGGGCGGGTTTCTCAAGGTGCTTCTCGACAGCGGCCGCAAATTGGTCGGCGATGTCAAGATCGAATGGCCCAACACCGGTTTTGCCTATTACGACGAATTGATACGTGACCTCGAAGCCGACAGTGGCCTCACCGTTGCGCCCCGCACATCACCTCGCACCGCCCCACGCTCCACCGCCGCTTCCCCTCCCAAGGGGCTCATCATCGCCGCGGCACCGATCATTGAGTCCTTCGGTGTGCTGGGCCTTCCCGATGGGCGCACGGTCAATGTCATGCTCAAAGGCGTTGAGCCGGAGTCTTTTGATCGCGTCACCAACTATTACAACACGCTGTGGTGGAGGCCGCTGGAAAAACCCCTCCCCAAGGATGACGACCGGGAAGATCCGCGGCTGCAGAATCTCAGCCGCGTGGACATGCTCACCCCCGGCGCCGTGCCCGACGACAAATCTGATGCCTGGCCAGCGATGTTGGAAAATGGTAAGAAACTCCAACGCTTTCACACCGGCAGTGGCCACGTCAAACCAGCCGTTGTGCTGGGCACAGAAGTGACCGGATACAACCGCCGCTCTGCCAGCGGCGTGTATGTACCGATGCGCAGCCGCTCACGTGATTCGGATGGCAACATCAACCTGCTCAGCACCTTCATGCCTCTGGATGGCGAAGTCACGCTGCACGTGCTGCCCTTGGACAAAAAAGGCCGCGGCATTGAGATGCAATCCCGCATCTTTCCAGTGGCCAACGAATTCAAGACCGATGTGTTTCTCTTTGACAAGGGCGTGGCGATTCTGCCTTTGGGCGAATTGCAGAAGATGCTGAAGATGGATGCCGCCAAGCGATTGGAATCCGGCAAACCAGCTGTTCGCATCATCAAAGACCCCAAGACCGGCGAAGAGAAGATTGAAACCGTGCCTCAGGATCAATTGAAAGAGGATCCAGCCCGCGTCACCGGCGTGCTGGTGCGCGGCAAGGATGGCGTCGATGCCCGCGTGCTGCGCGATCGCTGTGAGGAGATCTTCGCCGAATTCGCCGCTCGTCACCCTGGCGAAGTTCCTCTCGCCGCCTCCATGAACATCCAGACCTGGCAGCAGCAGAACGCCGGATTCATCGGCGCGGTGGAGAAAGAGATCGCGCTGGTGCTTTTCCTGTTCAGCATGATCTCACTGGTTGCAGTGGTGCTGGTTCTTTCCATCTTCTGGAGCATGGTCAGCGAAAAGACCAAGGACATTGGCATTCTTCGTGCCATCGGCGCGAGCAAGGCCGGAATCGCCTGGCTCTGGCTGCGCTACGGGCTGGCCATCGGTATCGTCGGCTCAATCATGGGCTTTGGCCTTTCCTCCCTCATCATCCTCAACATCAACCCCATTCATGAGTGGATGGGGCGAGCTATGGGTATCCAAATCTGGGATCCTTCGATCTACTACTTCACACAGATCCCCAGCGATCTACGTTGGGACAAGGTGCTCATCGTGCTCTCGGGCGGCGTTGGGTTCAGCGTGCTGGGAGCATTGATTCCCGCACTCCGCGCCAGCCGCATGGATCCTGTTCGCGCCCTTCGCTTCGAATAACCCCAACCACCACATGCCCATCCTCGCTGCTCACAACCTCTTCAAGACCTATCAGCTCGGCAAGACGCAAGTGCCTGTACTGCGCGGCGTATCACTTTCCATCGAAGAGGGTGAACGCGTCGCCATTCTCGGTCGGTCTGGCTCCGGCAAATCGACTTTGCTGCACCTGCTCGCCGGATTGGATACTCCGGACCCCGGCCACGCCTCATACATCACCTTCGACGATCGCACGCTCGCGGCACGCTCTGGCGGCGAACTCGACGACTACCGCACGCGCTCGGTTGGCTTGGTCTTTCAGTTCTATCACCTCTTTCCCGAGTTGCCGGTGATCGAGAATGTCCTGATCGCTTCGATGATCGGCAAAAGCCGCGTGGCATGGGCGTCCTCACGAAACGACCTCAAGGCCCGCGCCACCTCGCTCCTGGAGCAGGTTGGCTTGGGACACCGGCTCCATCATCGCCCGGTCGAACTTTCCGGCGGAGAGCGCCAGCGCGTCGCCATCGCCCGAGCCCTGATGAACCAGCCACGCATCGTCCTCGCTGACGAACCGACAGGTAACCTGGACCGTCAAACCGGCGGCGCCATCCTCGACCTCTTGGACGGCATTCAGTCGGCATCCAAGCAGACCATGGTCATCGTCACCCACGATCCGGCGACCGCCGCCCGCGCCGATCGCACGGTGCGGCTCGCCGATGGCGTTGTGGTCGAATCCCTGGACGCCAACGTTCCTGAGGCCATGTCGCGGCACGGATGAGCAGGTTTTCGACCACTCTTTCCCATGGCCTAATCATCTGACAATCGCACGTGACCGCGGCGGGTGCGGTCGTTATGATGCTGCGTCTATCTCACGCATGACTTCACCGACTCGACATCCCGGCACTTCCTCTCGAACCGCGTCAGGGCCGTCGGTACCCGGACACAGCGCGATTCCATCCGCTGCCTCTGACTTTCGTACCACACCCGTCACCCTCATCGGACCTGAAGGTGGCCCCATCGCCGCCTCCATGGTGCGCGTCGGCCAGGGAACCAAGATCGTCTTTCTGCATGGCCTCGTCGGTCTGAACGAACACTGGGAAGACGTGGTCAGGCAGATCTGCACTTCAGCCGATTGCACCATGCTGGAGTTGCCCCTGCTTGGCCTGCAAGGCGACGATTGCCATATTGATGGCGCCACCGAAATCGTCTCCAAGTTCCTCGCTGATCACATCGTCAAACCCGGTGCTCCCGTCAGCGATCGCGCCATTCTCGTCGGTAACTCTTTCGGCGGCCACGTCGCGCTGAAACTTGCGATTGATCATCCGCATCTGGTCCGAGGGCTGATTCTCGCCGGCGCATCCGGCCTGATTGAGAAATCCATCGTCTCGACCATCGAGATTCGCCCTTCAAAGATCTGGCTGCGTTCCAAAATCGAAGAGCTCTTCTTTGACAAATCCAAGATGAAAGAGTCTGATCTTGATCGCGCCTTCGAAGCCCTCTCCAATCGAGGCGGTGCCCGGGCCATGGTCAAGCTCAGCCGCAGCGCCCGTAAGAATCACCTGGGTGACAAGCTTGATCGCGTCAAGGTGCCCACGCAGCTGATCTGGGGACGACAGGACATTGTCACGCCTCCCGAAGCCGCCGAGGGATTCCTCAAGGGAATTCCTGATTGCCGCATCGAGTGGTTCGACAATTGTGGGCATGCACCCATGATCGAGTGCTCCAGCGCCTTCGCAGCCACGACGCTTTCCTTCATCGCTGAGATCACTCGCCGCGGCATGTAGGGCCGGGGGCCGATTCAGGCACCGATAACTCATCCTTTCAGGCATCTGACGTCACAACCCGCTCAGACCGCGCCCTCGTCATCCACCTCCACCAGTCTTGGGGTAGTGCGATTCTCCTCCAGCCGATGACCCCTGCGCGGTCTTCCGAGCCGCGAACGGAGATCGCATGCCTCCAGCCAGCAACAAGACAATTGTCGATCAGGGGCGCACCAACACGCTTGGAATCGATCAGCGCACTTTGGAAGAAGTGGTGAAACGCCTCGATTCAGCTTCACCCATCTCCGGCAAAGCCAACCGTGCATTTGTTCGCTGGCCATTTCCGCAAGCCGCGATTGAGCTTCGGCTTGATCATCCTGGCGGCACCGCCACGACATTCAGGGTGGCATGCCGCAACATCTCTTGTAGTGGAATTGGATTGCTCCATCGTTCCTTTGTACATCCAGGAACGCGCGCTCACATCCGTCTGCCCCATCAAAGAAAGGGCTTCATCGACGTTCCGGCGATTATCGTCCGATGCTTGCACAGAGCGGGAGTGGTGCACGAAATCGGCATGATCTTTGACAAGCCGATCGACATGCAGGAAGTCATTGACGCCGACCCACTGCAGGAGTGCTTCTGTGTCGAACACATCAATCCGGATGAGTTGACGGGCAACATCCTCTACGTTGAAGACTCGGCGATGGATGCTCGCCTGATCAAGCACTTCACGCGTATGACCAAACTGTCCGTTTCCATCGCAACCAATGGCACGGAAGCACTGAGCGCAGCAGGAAAGGGTGTCAAAGCCATTTTGATGGACTTTCATTTGCCGGATTGCCAAGCGCCCAAACTGCTCGAGCAGATGCGGGAATCCCACATCTTCGCGCCCGTCATCGCCGTCACGTCCGACACGACCAAGGCCACACTCGACCATATCCGAACAGCGGGCTTCAATGCGTTTCTTGCCAAACCACTGACAGAAGACCGCGTGCTTCGAGCAATCGCGGAGTTCATTCTTCGCGACCGTTGGAGCAAGTCTGATTCCGGCTCTGAGTTTGACAAAGAATCACGGGACTTCCTTGTCAATGCATTTGTCGAGGAACTGCAGCAGATCATGCCCACCCTGGAGCACGCGATCGAGAATGATGCTTGCATGGATGTGTACGCCATCTTGGGACGCCTCGATAACTCCGCGAAGACTCTTGGTTTCGCCGATCTGTCTCAGAAAGCCCGTGCGGCATCCGCCGTCATTTCGATGACCATGGCGTGTACCGAATCCGCCCAGGAACTCAAGGAGTTGACCGCCGTGTGCAGAAGGTACCTGCAAACAAAGGCATGAACTCCGTCTTGGAAGAACAGGACAATTCCAATCACGATGATTTCACTTTTCGCAGCACTGATTGACCGTTTCCCCTCCGCCAGAATCCGCAGAACACACGTATGAATCGCCATCTTGAATGAGGACCCATGCCCGGACAGTCGCAACAACCCGCAAACGATCGCAACAAGGGCCGTGCAAACAGCCTTGGGTTGAACGACAAAGTTCTCAATGAGATTCTTGATTATCTCGATGGAACACAATCCGCCGAGGCCGCCAAGCGGCGCAGGTACACACGCATTCAGTATCGCCGTGCCAGCGTGGTGCTTGCCGTCAAGACTCCTGGAGGAATTGACACCGTTACAAAGGTCGCATGCCGCAATCTCTCCAGCGGAGGAATCAGCGTACTTCACTCAGCATTCCTGCACGCTGGATCAGTCTGCGTGGTCGTGCTCGAACATCCACTGCATGGAAACACCGCCGTCCGGGGCAAGGTCGCTCGCTGCCAGCATCGTTCTGGCCTGATGCATGAAATCGGAATCCGCTTTGACGAACAGATCAACCCGCGCGACTTTGTCGAAACCGAAAGTCCTGTGCTCACGCTCGAATCCGTCCACCCAGACAAGATGACGGGAACTGTGGTTCACTTCTCGCCTGATGCTGAGCATCGCCAAGCGATTCGCGACTTGCTGCGCGAAACTCCAGTGCTCTTGAAATCTGTCTCGTCCTCCTCTGATCTGCTCCAGCAGATCGCCCTCGGTGTCGATGCGGTGCTCTTTCAGCCCGCCTCGATCGAGAATCTGGAACCACAGATCAGCGAGCTCCAGCAACGCACGCGCTGCCCCATGTGCGTCGTCGTGCCCGCCGCAACGCACCCTCTCACGCTTTCTACCGGCGACATGCGCATTCTCTCGCTCGCATGGCCCACCACCGCTCAGACACTCACCGCCACGCTCGCGGAAATGCTCCTCGTGCTCGCCCCCGGAGCTGTGAAAGATTCCGTCAATCAGAATGATGAAGTCATGGGGCGCATCGCGTCCATCGTGAAAACACTTCCCTCTATGGCAGATTCCGTCGCCGCGGGTCAATTGGCCAAAGCTCTCTCTGAAATCTCCCGTCTGTCCACGCTCAT
>CAYTYD010000161.1:0-7269 GCA_964441555.1 uncultured Phycisphaeraceae bacterium
GAAAAACCCGACCCACACCACTGCGATCGCCAGGTCAATCGGCCACTCCAACTCCGCATATTCCTTGCCTTGCGTAATCCCCAGGGGCAGCGTCAACGCCGCCGCCACGATGATCCCCTGCCACCCCCAGAAATGCAGCTTGCTCAGCACATCACTGAACATCCGCGCTTTGCACAGCCGCTGCGTCGAGTAATAGATCCCCGCAAAGATCGAGTTCCCCGCAAACGCGAAAATCGCCGCGTTCGTGTGCAACGGCCGCAACCTGCCAAAGCTCAAAAACGAGGTCGTCGTCAGGAAATCCAGAAACGCCAGCGGCCGCACCCCGTTCATCTCCCACTTCACCGCCAACGGGGCCACCAGCTGAATCGCCACGATCACGCCCACCAGCATGGCCACCACGCCCCACAGCACCGTGGCCATCACAAACTTCCTGACGATCGAATCGTCGTACACAAACTTCTCAACCCCGACCCCGGCGTATCCCGAACCGCTCCCCGAATGTGCGGCAAACCCCGCATCTCGCAGCGGCTTCCTCACCATTCCCAATGCTGACAAGCCAAACATGAGCACTCTCCTAGGGCTTGAATAGATGACAAACCGATCATATGGTAGTATATTCCTCGCCAAATTGTCCAACCCGTTCCAAAAAAAACACACATTCTCACAACTAAACGACATTTTGAGGGTTGCAATGCCGAACAAACGACCGTATATTCATGTTTCAGGGTCCCAAGGGTCACGATTTATGCTCAGCCAAGGCGTTGGATATGCCGCAATCGCTTTAGGCCACATCGCTGCCGCCGGTGGTAAACCCGTCCTCGTCAAGGAAATCGCCGAAGCGGCGTCCATCCCCGCCCCATACCTCGCCAAAATCGTCCACATGCTCGCCAAGCGCGGTCTACTCGTCACCCAGCGCGGCGTCGGCGGCGGCGTCACGCTCGCCAAGCCTGCCACCGAAATCTCCCTCTACGACCTCTGCGAAGCCCTCGACGATGTCGTCGTCCAGCCACGCTGCATGCTCGGCACCGCCGAATGCAGTGATGCTCGCGCCTGCCCCGCTCACAAGTTCTGGACTGCGCATCGCAACAAAACCCTCGATTTCCTCCGCAGCACCTACGTCGCCGATATCGCCGCCTTCGAAGCCCGCCGCCGCTGGTCCAAGCCCGCAGATGGCCCCGGCACCACTTCACTCAACATCCTCCCCAGCTGACAACGCCTTTCTACACACTCTGAATTCACCCGATTTGGCTGGCGCCCCGCAAGATTCCGCCGTGATCGCCTTACATAATCACGCGTGAACCCTACCGCCCCTGTCCTGCACCCTCACGAACACTGGATGGGCCTCGCCATAGAGCAGGCCCGCCTCGCTATCGCCGCCAAGCAATCCCCCTTCGGCTCAGCCATCGTCCGCGATCACCAGCTCATCGCCGCCGCCCATAACCGCGTCTGGGAGACCTGCGACCCCACCGCCCACGCCGAAGTCACCACCATCCGCGCGGGCTCCGCCTCCCTCCGCACCATCGACTTCTCCGGCTGCATCCTCTACTCCACCTGCGAACCTTGCCCCATGTGCGCCACCGCCATTCACTGGTCAAAGTTCGATGCCGTCGTCTACGGCGCCACCATCGCCGATGCCGCCGCGGCAGGTTTCAGCGAACTCACCGTTTCCATCCAAGACCTCTACCGCACCGGCAACAGCCCGGTCCAGATCATCAGCGGCATCCGCCGCCCCGAATGTGCCGAACTCTTTCAGCTCTGGCTGCGTACTCCCGGCACCCGCAAGTACTAGATCGCGTTTCCTTTCCCCTTCTCAAGCATTCAACCACTCATGGGCTGGATCATCTTCTTCATCATCGTCGTCGCCATGCCCGTCACCACCCTCGCGTGGTGGATCTGGGTTCATCGCGCAGTCCGAGACCTCCCCGCCCGCCTCTGGATGCGCATCGCCCTCGCCATCTTCGCCCTCGTACACATCTTCGCCTTCCTCTGGCTCTTTGCCACCCGCTCCAGCATCGCCGAACCCGAACTCCCCCGCTGGCTCCGCCAAACCATCTACGTCTGGAATCTCTTCGCCCTTCCCGCCGTCGTCACCCTCGGCGGCATCTGCCTCGCCCTCGCCATCGGCTATTGGCTCACACGCCGCTTCAAAGCTGCTGCCGCGACATCCCCCACCCCCACCCCAACTTCCACTCCAGAAGACCGCCGCGGCATCTCACGCCGCGAGCTCCTCCGCGCTTCCGTCTCTCTCGCGCCCCTTGGCGTCTACGCCGGCGGCATGGTCAAATCCTCCATCGAACAAGATGAGTTCCGCATCCGACCCATCGAACTTGCCTTCCGCGATCTTCCCGCCTCTCTCGATGGCGCTGTCATCGCCCACGTCTCCGACACCCACATCGGCCCCTTCACCCGCGGCGACATCCTCAAGAAAATCGTCCAACGCACCAACGACCTCAACCCCGACCTCATCCTCGTCACAGGCGACCTCATCGACTTCTCTCTCAAAGACCTTCCCGATGCCATCGATGTCATGCGCTCCTTCCGCGCAGCCAGCGGCGTGTACGCCTGCGAAGGCAATCACGACCTCTTCCAGGATCGTCTCGCCTTCGAAGATGGAATGCGCTCCGCCGGTGTCCGCCTCCTTTTGAACGAATCCGCAACCCCCATCGTCCGCAACACCGCCCTCGGCATCATCGGCCTGCAATGGGGCATCCCCGGCATGGGCCGCTCGCACGAAATGGAGAGCCATTTCAAATCCATCAAAGACCTCATCCGCCCCTCGCGCTTCAATATCCTCCTGGCTCACCACCCCCACGCCTTCGATGGTGCCCGCGACATCGGTGTCGATCTCACCCTCGCCGGCCACACCCACGGCGGCCAACTCATGCTCACCGAGGGCTTCGGTCCCGCCAACATCATGTTCAAATACATCAACGGCGAATACCGCAACCCCGGCCTCTCCCGTCAGGATGCCGCCTGCTTCGTCACCACCGGTGTCGGCAACTGGTTCCCCCTCCGCATCGGTGCCCCCGCCGAAATCGCCAAGATCACCCTGCGCCGGGCGTGAACCGAATTCTGTATCCAGGGAACCCTGAGCGCTTCTCTTATGTGTGGCTCAGGGCGTGTCGTCTTTGCGGTCCCCCGATGCACTGACTCTGTGACTTGTCACTGGCACGATACCACATCAGCGCCACCTGCCGGTCACATGCATGTAACGGGCTCGTTCACAAATCCAAACAACGATCTGGATTGAGGTATCTTGCCGCAATGCGCACGAACCTCGCCCTGCTTGTATTGATGTGCTCCGCCATTCGTGTGCATGGTCTTTCTGAATTGCCTTACCAAGCAGCCGATGAGCCCGTACAAATCGACGCCGAAAAGGCACCAACTGGTGAGGCCAAAGCCTCCGACAACCCTACTTCCAACCAGATGGCCAATTTCGAACGACTGATCGGTGGTGAGTGGAAACGCACATTTGCCAACGGCACGAGCATGGTGGAGACCTGGCATTGGGGGCCGGGCAAGCACTCAATTCGAGCGATGACCGAAGGAGAAAGTGCTTCGCGGCAACCATGGCAAGAGCTTCGCGTGTTCTACTGGCATCCCGCTCACAAGCACGTCGCCGTACTCGGCATGAGTCCATATGCACGCGGCATCACACATGGAACCATCGAGTTCTCAGGCGATGCCGCTAAAGGACGCGGTGAGTTGCGACAGCAACACGAGAATCCCAGTCGCACGGTCGTCCGCTCCATGGGATTGCGCTGGAAATTCGACGGGCCTGACAAGTATCACGATGTGCTCCTCGAAGACGGCGGCAAGGGCTTCGAGGTTCTTGTCGAATGGGATCAATTTCGGTCGAGGGTTTCCGGGACCCAACCTTCGCGGAAGCCAATCGAGAAATTCTCAATTGACCTGCCAAGGCCATCCGAGCGACTCACACCTCTCCTGTCACTCATCGGCCAGACATGGGAATCCAAGGAGTTCGCCATCGATGGCAAACACGCCAAGACCGAGCCACTGAAGGTGAAGACCACATTCGAATGGGTTCCCTACGCGGATGTCGTCTATATGCGTGCGGCCGAAATTGACAAGACTGGTGATACCGCACTGGTGCTCGATGGCTATATCTATCACAACACTGGGCACAACACACCTGCAGGCATCCTGCGCTGCCTCATCCTGACGCGAGATGGCGGCGTGTATGAGGGAGATGTTGTGCTGGAGGGCGAGACTCTGCAAGTGCAGTTGGAGGGACATGCAGGAGATCAACTCGTGCCGCTGCACGCGCAGCTCCGACTCGAGAAAGATGGCACGCTGCGGCAAAGCGTCTGGTTGCAAAATGGACACCAAAGCGTGCGACCACTCTTTGAAGTAGAACATGCCAAGGTGCCATCCAAGTCACCATGAAATTGGCAACCGATCAGCGCGAAGGGATGAGTGCATCGAGCCAGCAAACGTGGCGGCCGCACACCAACCCAAACTTGAATCACCACGAGTGATGACCACTCACGCACCGCTTGCTCTACTGCAGACTCTCCGACCCGGCGAGGGCCCAAACTCACCCGCCTTTCCGCCTTCCTGTCTTCTTGCCTTCCCTGATGCCTGGTGCCTAATACCTAATGCCTGATGCCTAATGCCCTGCCGTTACTCAACTTACAACATTTCCAAACAAAACACTTCCGAACCTATTGCAAACAACCGCACAAATCCCTATTCTGCCCAGATGACTACCACACAAAACCCATCCAACTCCCCCGCATCCACCACCCTCTCACCTCAAGACCAAGCCCTCATCGAGCTCCTCGATGCCGAGCGTTTCAACCTCCGCGCTCTCCTCAATAAGTCCAATCCCATTCACCCCTGCCAGCGTTCGCTCATCACCCTCACCGCCTGGTCCACACAACCCCACATCGACGCGGCACTCGAAACCATTATGGATTCCCACCGGGCCCTCGCAGCCAAGGCCGATGCCCAGGCCCACATCGTCGCCCGCGAATCCCTCACACACGCCCTCGCCATCGCCGCCTCCATGATTCCGCATTTCGACACCTGTCCTGACGATCCCGAACACGCCGAGGCCTTCGCCAAACGCGCTGAATCCCTCATCCGCGAAACCCGCCTCATCGCCCGCACCCTTCTCAAACTCGCTCCTCCCCAAAAGTCCCGCCGCGCAGCATCCGACCACGTAGACACAACCGACACCGAGTCAGATTCTCCCGCCCACACCGATTCCACTTCTTCCCATCACCCCGAAGACGGCCCAAACGCTCACGCCGCCACTCCCTCCGCCTCATCCACCGCAGCGCCGCGCGCCACTCGACTCAATCGCAACTCCCGCAAACCCGTCTTCTCTCCCGCCGAAGTCGCCGAGATCCTCTCCGCGCTCCTCGATCATGAACACAACCTCACTTCTCGCCAGCGCTCAAACGCCACAACCAGTTCAACCCCATCCTTGGCCTCCTCGATGGGAAACGCGGTTCCAAGCGATACGAGTATCCCAGAAAGCACCACCAACTCTGACAAACTGACCGACACATCCTTCGAGTAGTTTTGGCATGTGCATGTTGGAGTTCTTCTCAGGGAACCCTGAACCGCTCAGAGAATCAGAACAGGGAATGACGCGACGAACACCACCATGGCAAAGTCCGAGGCGGCTCTTTCTGGTTGTGTCCGTTGCCGCCGCAATCGGCTTTGCTTTTCCATACCTTCAGCTCTTATTGCATGAAAGCCGATCCGCATTTCTCCGGCTTCGCTCAAATCACTGCATCTCAGTTTCGACAAGCTGGAGAACCGATGTGACCGCAATCTCGCACTTTCGCGAATGGAAATCCCCTGTCGATAAACAGCAGATACTCGCGGCAACACACGAGCTTCTCACACCGCTGATGCTGGAGAATCCCGCCAAGATCAATGACGTGACCGTGGTTCGTCACGGATGGCCCTTTCGTTCCATGTACTGTGTGCACTACTTTGACACTTCAACAACTCCTGGCCAAATTATCTCTATTCCCGCACCTTTAGATGTTGGATTCTTGATCTGGAAGTCAAAGGGCAAAGCACCTGAGATTCCTACAGGAATCATCTGGAAAGGCGCTGCCGCCAACGCCCTGATAGCGAGTGTTCTTTTCACCGCAATCTATGTTTCAACGTATCGCACACGAGACTATTTGAGGCGTCGCTCCAATCTATGTCCGATGTGCGCATATCCGCGAGGAACAACCACTCAGTGCTCAGAATGCGGCAGTTTGCATACAACACTTCACACAGACTAAACGAATTCAGTTCGGAGTAGCTGCCCCCGCCCCCAATCCCCTCTTCCCAAGCGCCTGCACCACATCGCGGCTCATGATCGTCGCCGTCGCCACTTCCTCGATCGTCGCATCATCCGCCCCCGCCTCCCGCGCCTGAATGGCGTAAGACAAAAACGGTGCCCGCACCGCGATGTAAAGCGATGTGCTGTGTGCTCGCGCCATGCGCGTCGCCGCGATCGCCGAATCATGATCGGGAATCGTGATGATGAACGCCGCCGCTTCGCCAACACCCGCGGCGTGCAGCACTTCGGGGTTGGTCACATCCCCATACATGATCGATCGCCCAAGTTCCGTCTGCCGGTGCACGGTGCTGGGGTTCAGTTCGATGATCGAAATCCGCCACCCCATCGTCCGCAACTTCTCCGCCACATCACGCCCCACCGGTCCGAATCCCGCGATCAGCGCCAAGGGTGCCTGGGGATGCTCATCAGCCCCATCCGCCTCATTCTGCCCGCGCGTGCGATCGCGCGATTCCCGCAGCGATGACCTTCGTATCCACGGCGCGGGTCGAATCTTCTGCGCCAAGTGCGCCAATCGATGCGCTGGTGTCACCAGCATCGGCGAAATGATCAGCGTGAGAATCACAATCGCGATCAGTCGCGCCTGCCCCTCCGGCGTGATGATGCCTTGGTCCGAGGCCTGCGACAAAACCACCAGACTGAATTCACCCGCCTGCGACAGATACATCCCGGCGAGCACCGCCAGCGATGCCGATGCGCCCAGGGCCCACGCCGACAATCCGATGAGCATCGATTTGACCGTCAGCAGCGCGATCGTGCCCATGATGATCTGGCCCCAGCCACTGCTCAGCGCTGCGAGCTCGACCTTTAACCCCACCGCCGTGAAGAAGATCGGCATGAGTAGATCGCGAATCGGCGCGAACTGCCCCGTCAATTGTTGCTTGTACGGCGTCGTCGCCAGCATGAACCCCGCGAGAAACGCCCCCATCTCCGGGCTG
>CAYTYD010000162.1:0-7258 GCA_964441555.1 uncultured Phycisphaeraceae bacterium
TCTCATCACCCGTCAACTTCGACCGCAACTTGGTCAAAGCGCGGCGGGCCTTGATCACCGCGACGCCGCCGCCCGGCAGGATGCCCTCTTCCACCGCAGCGCGGCAGGCATGCAGAGCATCCTCCACACGCATCTTCTTCTCTTTCATCTCAACTTCGGTGGCAGCGCCGACGTTGATCTGGGCCACACCGCCAGCCAGCTTGGCGAGGCGCTCTTCGAGCTTCTCACGGTCGTAGTCGCTGGTGGTGGCATCGATCTGGTGGCGGATCTGGTCGATCCGGCCCTTGATCGCATCGCTCTTGCCCGCGCCCTCGACGATGGTGGTGTTGTCCTTGTCGATCGTCACCTTCTTGGCGCGGCCGAGCTGGCCGATCTCGACCTTCTCCATATCGATGCCGAGTTCTTCCATGATCGCCTGGCCACCAGTGAGGATCGCGATGTCCTCCAGCAGGGCCTTGCGGCGATCGCCAAAGCCGGGGGCCTTGACGGCAGCAACCTTGAGGATGCCGCGGAGCTTGTTGACCACGAGGGTCGCGAGGGCTTCACCCTCGATGTCCTCGGCGATGATGAGTAGCGATGCGCCAGACTCGGCGATCTTGCCGAGAATGGGGAGCATGTCCTTGGCCGAAGTGATCTTCTTCTCATTGATGAGGATGTAGGGGTTCTCGAGCACCGTCTCCATGGTGGCCTGATTGGTCACGAAGTGAGGAGAGAGGTAGCCCTTGTCAAACTGCATGCCTTCGACGAGTTCGACTTCGGTGGTGAGAGACTTGCCCTCTTCGACGGTCATGACGCCGTCCTTGCCGACCTTCTCCATCGCATTGGCGATGATCTTGCCGATGTCGGCCTCGTGATTGGCCGAGCAGGTGCCGACCTGGGCGATTTCCTTGGAGGTTTCGACCTTCTTGGACATCTTCTTGAGTTCATCGACGATGGCGGCGACGGCCTGATCGATGCCGCGCTTGATGAGGTTTGGGTTCGCACCTGCGGTGATGTTCTTCAGGCCCTCGGCGTAGATCGCCTCGGCATAAATCGTCGCGGTGGTGGTGCCGTCGCCCGCATCCTTGGATGCGCGGCTGGCAACTTCCTTCACCATCTGAGCGCCGAGGTTCTCATACTGATCCTCAAGCTCGATTTCCTTGGCCACGGTCACACCGTCTTTGGTGACGGTGGGAGAGCCGAAGGATTTCTCCAGCACGACCACGCGGCCGGAGGGGCCGAGGGTGACCTTGACGGCCTGGGAGAGCTTCTGCACGCCGCGGAGAATCCGCTCGCGGGCGTCGGTGTTGTACGCAATCATCTTCGCAGCCATTGTTTTGTTCCTTTAGGAAATGGGATTTGAATTTGAAATCAGAGTGCTTGGGGATACTTAAGTTCTGAGTGCTGAGTACCGAGTGCTGAGGAAATACATGAGTGCGTGAGCCACTACGTGAGCTTTCGCCCTACGGCAATCCGCAGACCACCGATTACACGAGCAACTTCACTGGCTTGATTGCTGAGTTTGTCGAAAACCCCCTGCGAGAGGTATCCGACATCGAGTGCGACGTACAAGTGCGATCGGACTTCAGCACATGACGCTTTGGCCATCGAAAGGTACTGATGAAACTCGCGTGGATGCGAGCGTTCAAAACCTTCAGCAATGTTGGCCATCACCGAGACCGCCGCACGCTGCAACTGCTTCGAAAGCCCGAAATCTCTCGAAATCGCGCCATCGGAGGTTGCCGCGTAGATGTCTCGGGTCAATGCCCGCGCCTTCTGCCACGCCACGAGGTCCTCAAAGCGAGCGACGCCAACAGGAGCGTCGTGCTCCCGTGAAATCGTCGTCTGGGCATTTTCGGATGGCTGCGTCATTTCACTTGCTTGCCTTTGCTCAGCACTCAGTACTCAGCACTCAGTACTTCTTTAGTCTTCGATGATGGCGAGGATGTCGTCAGGATCGACGAAGAAAAGCTTGACTTCGCCCAGGTCAATCTCGTTACCACCGTAGTTGGAGAGCAGGACGCGATCGCCCTTCTTCACACCGACGGGAATGCGATCGCCGGTCTTGGGATCAATATTGCCATCGCCCACGGCCTCGATGATGCCCGTCACGGATTTCTGCTGGCCAGACTCCGGCAGATAGATGCCTTTGTCGGTCCGGGTCTTGGCCTCGTCGCGCTTGACAAGAATCTTGTCGCCGATGGGCTTAATGTGTGCTTCCTTCGCGCTCTTTGCCATGATTCGACTCTCCAGATAATTCACAAACCAGAAACTGCATCGCCGCGCCACCCTTGCAGAGTGCCGCGGCGTGACATGACTACACAAAATTCGGCGGCACGGGCGACGCGCCCGGCCAACGTCCTTGATAAAAACGAACGAGTGCCCGACGCAGCACGTCGAGCATCACTTCAAGATCTCTTGCCTCGCGCGGGCGATCAATCACTGCAAACGCTCCGGCACGCAACGCGGCAGTCATTTCGCGGTTGTCATCGCGCTCACCCATGCCGCGCTTGATGACGACTGTCGGAGGCGTGGTCTGCAAGCGCGACAACACTTCGAGCAGACGGATACCAGCATCATCCACACCATCGCCCTGCTGATCGAGGGGGATGGCCAGATCGACCACGGCCAGGTGAATCGGAATCGTCTTGATCAATGCAGACGCTTCACGGCCGCAGCGGGCGGTGTGCGAAGCAATGCCCATGGGCTCCAGCAATCTTGGGAAACGCTCGACCCAGGGGTCAGGCCGCCAGCCGGGGCAAGACAGAAGGAGGTTCAGCCGCGTGCTGCCATCGGCCGCCAATCCAGAACCCGTACCCGCACCAAACGAACCAGCCCCCATCCCAGAACCTGAAACAGGCCCCGGTGGGGTGGCATGGCGGCGAGGTTGGAGTCCAAACCAGAACATCTCACCAATCACATGGCAAGCCCTGTGCCGGACCAGTCCTTATTTAACCTCCCTCACACCCCCGCTTTTGCACCAAAATCCGCTCTGGCCTCACCCAAATCCCGCCTTTCGCGGCTCAATTCGTCCTTTGGCCCCCAGACACCGCCACACTGTTGGCAAACCGGCTGTCAGGTTGGCAGGCGTTTTCACCCCTTCTCCAGACCCAATCACCGACCCTCAACTCACCACTCCCGGCCCGGGAAGCACCCCCACAAACGATCTCCTGCACTTTCCCTGCCAATCGTTTCAACCCCTCTTGACAAACCACGACCTGACAACAGCATGTCAGGTCCTCCCTGCCAACCCCAGTCGCTTGGCCCGGATGGCTCCTTATGCACCGGTAGACTCGTGCATGCTCTATTGGATCATCGCTCTCAGTTGCATCGCGGCAGGACTCGTCGTTTGGGCCATCTGGCTCCTGAATCAGCGCGCAGTCCTCATGGCCGCCACGTCGAATGAGCGTGCCCAACGCGAACGCGCCGAGATGGATCTTGCCACCGCCCGATCCGAGCGCGATGCCGAACGAGCCAAAGGCGAGGCACGTGCCACCGCGTTGCAAGCCACGCTCGACTCAACGGAAACCCGCCTCACGACCGAGTTGTCCGAATTGAATTCAAAGCTGACGCAGGCCAACACGCTGCTGCAATCAGAGCGTGACGAACACGCCGCACTGATCGGCCAACTCGAGTTACGTCATCGCGATGCACTCCTTGCCGCTCAATCCGCGAGCGAACAGGAAACCGCCGCTATTCGCCGCGAAAGCGGTATCGCCATCGCGGCGGCACGCGATGGATTGGAAAGAGAAAAACAACTCCTTGCCGAACACACCCGCAAGCTCGAAGAACGCATCGCTTCGCTGAACCAGCAGACGCGCGATGCCTTTGACGCCGCCGCGAAACAGGCCATCTCGACCGCCAGCACCGACTTTCTCCGCCTTGCCGAAACCAAGATGCTCGCGCAGCAGCAAGCCGCAGCTGGCAAATTCGATGAACAGCACCGCGCCATCGGCGAGCTCGTCAAACCTATCGGCGACACACTTCGAAAAACCGAGGAGAAACTTGGCGAGATCGAGCGTGCACGCGCCGAGGCCTTTGGCCAGATCACCGAGCGTCTCCGCGAGGTCGCTCATCACAGCGATCTTCTTCGCAAGGAAACCGGCACCCTCGTCGGTGCCCTCAAACGCCCCGAAGTTCGCGGCTCATACGGCGAGATTCAACTTCGCCGCGTCGTCGAGCTCGCTGGCATGCGCGAATACTGCGATTTTGACGTGCAGCACAGCACGACCAACGAATCCGGTAAGCAACTTCGCCCCGACATGATCGTGCGGCTGCCCAACGAGCGGCAGATCGTCGTCGATGCCAAGTGCAACATCCTTGGCTTTCTCGATGCTCTCGATTCTTCTGACGATGCGGATCGTGATCGCAAACTCGATAAGTTTGCCGCCGACATGGTGCAGCAGGTTGATGCTCTTGCCCGCAAGCAGTACGCCTCTCAATACGCTCGCAGCGCAGATTTCGTCGTGATGTTCGTCCCCGGCGATCAATTCGTCGATGCCGCCGCCAAACGTCGACCCGAAATGCTCGAAGATGCCCTCTCCCGCGGCATCATCATCGCCACACCTGCCACGCTCCTGGGCCTCCTCAAAGCCGTGCACATGGGCTGGAACGAGAAGCGCATCGGCGAGCAGGCCGAGGAATTGCGGCGGCTCGGCAAGGAACTTCATGAACGTGCGGCGACTGCATGGGAAAAGCTCAGTGCAGTTGGCAATCGCCTGAATCAGGCCGTTGATGCTTACAACGGCGCAGTCGGCAGCATCGAATCTCGCCTCACTCCGACGCTTCGCAAGTTTGAAGATGCCGGTGCAGGCAGCGGAAAGGACCTCGAGACACCTCAGGTCGTCACCCTTCGGGCCCGCCAGAGCCAGCTCATGCTTCCCGAATCCGAATGATCCAGTGTCTCGCACTGAGTACTCAGCATTCAGTGCTCAGTACTCAGTACTCAGCACTTTCTTCCCCACCCTCACCCACCGTGTCGGCTCGTCCTGAGTCGCGATCGTCAACGCGTAATCCGCGCCCGCGTGCATGTCCAGCACCAGTTCGGGTCGATTGCATTCTTGCGATAAATGGATGAGCACCACGTGCTCGCGCGGCTCGATCGCCTTCACAGCGTCCAGGCACTGTTGATTCGAAAGGTGCCCGCTGCCATTCATAATGCGCCGCTTGAGAAACGCCGGTCGGCTGGATTTCTGTTGCAAGATCGGGCAGTAGTTGCTCTCGATCACCAGCACATCCACACCCTTCATGTGATCGATCAATTTCTGCGTCGCCCTGCCCAGGTCCGTCGCAAAGCCCATCGTCGCACCGCACGAGAAGGTAAAGCGAAAGCTCGCCACGCCCTGCTCATCGTGGCTCATCATCACCGGGTCAACTTGAATGCCACCAACCGGATCCGTGAAAAATGCCCCGTCAAACGGCTCTGACCGGTGAAACAGCATCCCCTGCCGTCCGGCTCGACCTGCATGCGTCTTGTGCATACGAATCGTCGCATGCTTGGGCAAATGCTGACACCACGCCGGATGCGCATGATCACTATCCAAGTGCGTCAAGATCGCACATTCCACCGAATGCGGCGGCACACCCCGCTCTATCAACAACTGATTTGCCCGCTTGGGATGAATGCCCAGATCGATCAACACGGTCCGCGTCGCACCGCCGTGTTTCATCACAATTGCGGAGCAATTTCCCTTGCTGCCACTGGCTAATGCGATGAATCGGACATCGGTGACACTCCCCGCTCCGGCAACACTACCCGATACATCAAAGCCCGGCAACGTCTCCGGTGTGCTCACGGAAATCGGCCCAGCCGCCAGAAGTGATGATGTCGAAACCGTATTCAGCACCTGATCATCCTTGATCAACTCAGTTCAAACATACAAGCCGTTTCAGTGTACCAGATGCCGCGTGTACCGCGTGATCTGACTCACTCACTCTCCCACTTCAGGATGATCCATCAGTGAGCGCGTACCACGAGCCATGCCCCGCTTGCTCTTTTCGATGAACACCGCGATCTCTTCCAGTGCCGGGCACTCTGCCGCGCCCGCCCGCAACCCCGCCAGCGATTCTTCGCGCAGGCACGGCTTGATCAAATACTCACGAAATGCCCGACGCACGATGTTGATGTCCTTGGCGGAAAAACCGTTCCGGCGCATGCCGATCACATTCACACCGCGCAGAATGTTTCGGCCGGTGATGATTCCAAATGGCGGCGCATCCAGCGAAATCACGCTGCCACCGGAAACCATCGCAAAGCGCCCGACCCGATTGAATTGGTGCACCGCCACATTGCCCGAAACGATCGCCTTGGACTCCACTTCGCTGTGCCCCGCCAACAGCGAACCATTCACCAGAACAACGTCATCATGCACCCGAGCGTCATGCCCCGCGTGGGAATTCACCATCATGAACACGCGATCACCGATCAGGGTCGGCCGCTCTTGCTTGGTCGCGGCATGTACCGTCACATGCTCACGAATGATGCAACCCGAGCCGATCTTCACACCAGTTGTCGGCATACCCGGCTTGAACTTGAAATCCTGCGCCGGGAACCCCAGACATGCTCCTGGATACACGATCGTTTCGCTGCCGATCTCGATCGGGCCAAACAGATTCACATGCGATAACAACCGCACACCCGCGCCAAGCGTGACTCGTCCGTCCAAAATACAAAATGGACCAATCTCGACATCATCCGCCAGAATGGCCTCTTTGCTCACTACCGCAGTCGCATGTATCTTGGGCATAGGCCCAAGGATAGTTCCCTCTCACCTCGCAGTGCGGCACGCCTCGACAAACGACCGAATCAGCTCAATCCCCAACCCAGGATTCGCCGTCCGCTCGGGGTGCCACTGCACCCCCAGGTAATAGGGCCTGCCCATATCCGCAACCGCCTCAATCGTCCCATCCGTCGCCCGCGCCACCACATTCAGCTTCCCAGCCGACATCATCCCCTGATGGTGATTACTCGCCGATGTTCCCCGCCGCAGATTTCCCATCCATCTCCGCACATTCCCGCCCAACTTCATCTCACACGGAATCACCTCATGCTCCTGATTCCGGTGCATCTCTGCGCTCTCCAGCACATCCGGCAAATGCTGGCACAACTCCCCACCCGCATGAATCGTCATGTACTGCATCCCCAGGCAGATCGCCAGCACTGGAAAATCAGGCCGCCTTTCCAACGCGGCATACAACGCCAGTTCATACTCCTGCCGCGCCCGATGCACCACTTCTGCTGCCGGGTGCGTCCTCCCACCCAATGGCTCCATGATGATGT